>JACDEG010000060.1 GCA_013816505.1 Pyrinomonadaceae bacterium
CGACGGTTAGAGGTGATGGGCACAGAGCAGACCAAGACGACTAGCAAACAAGTGTCAGGCTGACGAAAGTTTATCACTTGGAAGCTTTGCTGCGGCTTAGTCTGTCCCCCAGTAACTGACCGATTACATCATGTCGCAAAAAAGGATTGAGTTTTGCCGCGAATAGTTGTAGAAATCGGCCGCAAATATGATTACGCCGTTTTTAGGAGTAGCAGGTTATTAAAATGCAACCACGTGTCATTATCCTAGCAAAGACTGAAAGCAAGCTTGCAAATAACATTATTGAGGCGCTTCGTTTAATTGGTATTTCAACATTTTATAGAGAGAAGGACTTACTAGAATTAAGCGAAAATTCGTTGTCGCTTTTAGAAGAAGAACTTGATAGGACACACGCTGCGATTCTGGTTATTGAGCCCTCATATCAACAGAGTGATTTTGCTTACACCGTAAACTTACTAAGACCAGAGATCGAAATTGTACTTCAACACCACTCAAGAAATCCTCTCCTAGCAATAATACCGGTTGTAGAAACTCGTTTGACTAAAGCGATACCAGAAGAGCTTCGGAAGTTTCAAAGAATTTACTTTACGGAATGGCTTAAACCTTCCGATCTGAGGCTCATAGTTGATAAAACTTTAGATGCTTGGCACTTGCTTGAACATAAAGGAGTATTACCTTTAGATCAATTAATTGCCGAAGCTAGCATATTAGTTCCTCGCCTCAATTTAATAATTTCTCAAACAAGAACCATGGACGTTATAGCATTAGTCATAGCTTTAATCGCCGCGGTGTTAGGTATAGCCCTGTCCATTCCAAGTATTCTTATCTATTGGTCATTACCTGAGTACTGGCTATTCATAGGTCCTATTATCTTTATCGCTGGTGGACTGGCAACAATCGACCTCTTCATCAAAGAAAGGTGGGAGCGTAGGCGCATCAAGGTGGCGTCATTTATTGAATCAGAGTTGAAAGACCTGCTTGAGAGAATCGAATCTTTACGACAACATAAAAGAAGCCTTCAACTTGAGAAGTAGGAGTAATAGCACAGCATGGCAGATCCATTACTAGCCAGAAATCCACCTGTTGATGATGAGGGAAGTCTACAGCTAAAGCTCTCAGTGGTCGTTAATGAGGCCCGTAAACTTAGCGAGGGGTTGGATCCGCTTGTCGGAAAATATGAACTAAAGAATAGTGAATCTCTATTCGGTTTAATAGGAGCCTTGATACTCTTAATTACTTGTTTAGTATTACGCCCACAAATTACTGCTACCCTTGGTCTAGTTGCGCTTCCACTTATTGTAGGAGGCTCTGTTTTATTGGGGATTGTTTTAGGTATTATCCTATTTAGAGGCCCTTCTAGATGGAGGATGGAACGCAACTTGAGGAAACTTAGCTTACAGTTGCAAGCCTTACGTGAAGAAATAAAAATGCTTGATCAGATTAATGATATACCCGGTGAAGTTAAGACACAACTTTGGTCAGCTTATGAAGAAACCATTGAATCCTACAGACAGATTGAAAAGTTTTCCTATCGGGCATCAAACTATCCGCTCATGCCCTTGTCAGAACGTAAGAAATAAGCCTAACTCTGGTTAGAACCGCCTGCCGAATACCAATTCAGAACTTATCAAAATATGGATTTGAACAGGACATTATAACTAAAGTGCACTGTTCACACATCTAAGACCTTACGGAACGTGAGGTCTTAATGCAGATTTGAGCGTGTCAAATTTCACTCTAATGTCCAGTTGAACTTTATTACAGAGCGATGCCTTATTAGCTTAGCCTGAAAGACCTGAAAACCATCGTATTTTGGGCCTGTTTCGCTAGTAAAAGTTAAGCTTAGGACTTACGCAAAAGCCATTTTGACGGACGGAGATTTGAGTTGCTCAATCAAGTAATCTGAGAGTTGTCCGAACTTGATTTGATAGACCGTGCGACCCGTCTCATACGACAGTTCTTTGAATCGACACCAGACCAGCAGCGCACACGCGATGTGATTGCGTTGGATTCTCGACTTGCGACATTGACAACCCTCCAGACCCGTCACTTGTTTGACTTCGCGGTGCACCTGCTCAATCTTCCATCGGATGGCACACACCTCTCGTGTCTCATCGGTCGAATGTTGAGTCACATCGTTTGTGACGATGTGGTCCGTGCGATCTTTCAAGACCACCAGCCGGAACAGTTGCAGGCAATGTCCTTTGGGGAAGTCCTTGACATGGACATGCTTGCCACTGGCTTGTTCTTCCCGGCTCCACGCCAGCGAGTCCACTCTCTGGTATGAAACCGCTGTCCCATCGCCTTCGTCGACTTGGCGATTGGCTTGGAGGGGGCAGTCGTACATAGCGACGTTGAGCCTGTCCAAAAGCAATCTGGGGCGCTCTCTATGCTGCTTGCTCATTTCAATCTGCGATTAGACTATGATGGTTGTGCCATCAAACTTAGTGAGGGTGAAACCACTGAACTCTTCCTCGAAGGTCGCGCGCAGATCTCTCAGAGCACCAATCGCGACTTCTTCACCAAGCTTCAGCCCCGCACGCTCATCTGAGCGCCAATGAAGACCGGCACTATCCCGGCCATAGGCAATGTTGGACGCAAGTTTGTTCAACTCACCTCCGACCGTCAGCGGCGGCCCGCTGTAAGGTTCAAGCATCAGACCATCAGCGCTCGCCACGACCGGATTGGGGATCACAAAATCTTCGTTGAAGAACGCTTTGAGGATGGTCGCACAAGCGCCTGAAATGGTAGCGTGACCGCCCGGATAAGCAGGGTGTATCGGCGTGCCTTCGGCGTAAGCTTGCGGTAGAAGATAGCTGCCGTACTTGCTCAACACAGCCTCCAGAACCTCCCTTCCCGGCGCACCCGCGCCGACCAGCTCCGAGTTGATCGGATAGTTTCTGGCACCGCTCAGATGGTTGTGAATACGCCCGCCAAAAGCCTCGGGGCGTAGCCGGCGATGAACACACCACTTCTGAAACCAGGCCGCCCGCAGTGCGGCATTTCCGATGCTCGTAACGATGTCGAGAATATTCGCCGCGCCGAAGGTAACAAATCCAGCTTGCTTGGCGAAGTGCAAGTAGGGATTGTTCGGATCAAGCGCCGCTGCGGGAAAGTCGAGCATAATCAGTGCCGCATTTAGATACCCCTGATAAGTAAAATCCCGATGCACATACTCACCCAGATCACGACCATTACGCAGGTAGCGCGGCACGGGGTCGAGCGGCATGATGATGGGAGGGTCAATCTGCACAGGGGTAGGGCGGAATCCCCGTTGAATGTTGAGCCATTCATTGTAGGAAGTGATGCGATCATCACCAGCAAACGGTACGCGATATAGCTGCGGAATTCGCGTTGCGCCATACGGATACTCCAGATAGAGAAACTGCGATATGAAGGGTCCGACGAGATCCCCAGGTGTGTCGCCGCGGAACAAGGTGTCTGGGGTCACTGCGCCACCTTCTTTAGGACCACGGAAATCCGAGAACTGTGTGAGGTTAGTTGCTGCCTGACTGGTGAGCCAGCTGGTGCCGTAATCAGAGAAATGAACGTCGCGCGTGAGCGCTCGCCAATAGAGTTCAGCCATCTCACTCGCTTCTTCGGCACTGTCGAAGGCAGGCGCCGGAGGTATTGCTAACTGATGTGAATCCGGCCCGACCATCTGGTAAGCAAATGCCGCCAGCGGATTGGCGAGCTTGGCCGGTCCGCCAAGCGGTACTGCCTCGAAATCAAAATCTCGCCCGGTCGATATTGCTGTCAAAAGCGCACGGTAAGCTCGTCGATCAACCTCCCCAAGGTCGTCATGTGGCAACGCCTTGGAGAAGCTCCCGATCCGGTCAGGGTATCTCGCTTCATCCCCATTACAAACTTGGGCTGGAAGAGGATGGTTTCTGTCATACAGCGCTGCGTCTCGACGGATCCGGAACGCGCGATTGCGACGTTGCTCAGGGGTGAGCGGACCCTTCTCGCAAGCGTCCACCATAAAACTCTTTGTATCTGACGGAGACGGCACTCCTGTGACGCTTGCTGCCATAGTTGCGACTGCCGCACCGCCAACACGTTTAATAAAGTGACGTCTGCCGAAAACGTGAAGTAAGACATCCTTGGTCATCTTATCCATCGGGTCCTCCTTGAAGTTAGGGCAAGTGATTTCGCGTTGTCTCCGTCCATCACCCGACCAACACCAGTTGTATTCTACGACTTGCACTTGCCCGCACTGCCAACGTTGTAGATGGCTTGGATTTCTGTGTCAGACAGCGCCCGTCTGTAGATAGAAAGCTCATCTATGAGTCCATCAAATGGATTACTGATAGGTGGATTGAAAAGAGAGTCGTGGGCTCCTCCAATGCCGAACGGATCGATATTGGCTAAGGTGCCACTTGTAACAGTGGCTGATGTCGCCTCCGAACTGAAAGTCGGTGAGAGTGACAACGTTGGTTGCAGTACCACCCCCGTCGCTCAACTGAAAGTTGAGCGAGAACGGCCCTGCCGGATGCCCGGACAGCGGTGCGGTGTTCAAGATGACGAGATAGAGTGCGTCTGCTCTACTCGTCTTCGCCGATAGAACAAAACACCCGACAAGCAACACACAACAGATGATCAGATGTTTAGTGTCCATCGATGAATACCCTTTTACCAGCTGCAACTTCTGCACAAGATGAGCAGTGGAAACGTGGAGCTTAGGACTTACGCAAGAGCCATTTTGACAGACGGGGATTTCAGTTGCTCAATCAAGTAATCTGAGAGTTGTCCGAACTTGATTTGATAGACCGTCCTTCCCGTCTCATCCGCTAGTTCTTTGAATCGACACCACACCAACATGGCACACGCAATATGGTTGCGCTGGATTCTTCCCACTCGACATTGACACCGCTCAAGCCCTGTGACCTGTTTGACTTCGCGGTGCAACTGCTCAATCTTCCATCGGATGGCACACACCTGTTGTGTGTCATCGGTCGAGTGTTGAGTGGTGTCGTTGGTCACGACATAATCCGTGCGGTCTGTAGAAACCACGAGCCGGAACAGTTGGAGGCGATGCCCACGCGGAAAGTCTTTGACGTGGACGTTCTTACCGCACGCTTTTTCTTCGCGGCTCCATTCAAGACCATCCACCGGCTGGTACGAAACTCCGGTGCCATCACCTTCATCGACCTGCCGATTCGCTTGCACAGGGCAGTAGTAGATTTTGCCCTTGCGCTCAATATGCAGCATGAATTGACGGGTTGCGTACCACGTGTCCATCAGTACCGCGCGAAACTGCAGTTGTTTGCTGTGAATCGCCAAGTCGAACATCTCTGTGGCATGGTCGAGTTTGGTTTTGCCATCCTCCGAGGGAGCGAAGATGCGATAGTCAATGAGCCAGAACTTGCCGAGTTCCGGGTTGACATAAATGCAGGTGACGATGCCGATGCCACGGATCACTGAATGGGTATTGCCGCTCCACTGCCGCCGCACCAGTTCGATTGAGCGTGAGTGGTTCTTGTCGGCGACCGTGTCGTCATAGAGCACGTAAGCGTTCTCGCGAGGCGATGAGTTGTTCCTGGCTCTGTTCCCAGACGAGGCGTGGGGGCAGTTTGTCATCGCGCATCAGGCGGTTAAGTTGGTCGTGACTGAACATGGCAGAATGCTCCGCAAAGTTCGTCAAAGTGTAATTGATCTAGCTACTCACCAGATACTGACAGTAATCTAAGCGCGTCGGTCGGGTCGTGATAGCCATGCAGTAATTATCAGGATTTCTACCTTTTTGCGTAAGTCCTAAGCTAATAAAACCCCTCACTACCTGCAAGAAGAAGCGAGGGATACCCTTTGGTTAATTCGAATAAAACGATAGACAGCGGTAGCCAGAAAAACTTTTTTGCCGCTCTGATACACTTCGGACAGGAGGAGCAATTGTGGTGCTTTGCAGAAGAAGGCCCGGCGTAGCACGAAGAGACCGCACGGTTTCTTTCCTATGTGACTGACTACTTAGATTGAGCTAAGCACTCATAGATAGCTAGAGACGAGGCTCGGCAGAAAACCAAGAAACATATACAGAGATGCATTCTACGCTCGCTACTTTTAAAGTCAAACGAATTTTGCGACAATTATAGGAACTTTTCGCCACATATACAGCAACGCTGAGCCGCTGCTTTCACTTAGGCGACAGCAAACATAAAGGGGCAATACTTCCCTAGAGTTGCTCGAATTATTTTGCATGCATGCTTCGTAGCGACACTTTTTCTGTATGAACTCGAGAGATGCTTTCAGCCAGGTTACCCAAAATTGCGTTGCCCGGTTGCCACTTGGTACTACTAACTTTTGGTGCTAGTTGTTTTATTGGGGTTTTTGGCACTTTCCGGTTCGGTCATCCTGAAAATCGCCCACCGTCATCTAGCTAAATCGGGGAAAGTGGAGCGCGAACGCCTAAATCTGTTGTGTTCTGAGCGAACAGTGGAGCGCCATGCCCCAAAATGACGGATATCAACTAGCACCAAAGGTTACTATGGCAATCATTGGGCCGCACCCACACCATGACAATCCCGCCGCGTTTCACCGTAAGTTCCATTGATAATCATCAGTTCGTCTGTGCCCCTACTTCACACCGACCGATGTAGATGTCTTCAACTTTGAGGAATCCACTCTTCAACTTTGAGGACAACGCGGGTCTTCGCTCTCTTCAAATCTCAATAAATATGCACTCTTCACCCGACGATCCTCGCGGCACATGTTTTGACATGGTGTCTGCCTCAAGGTTTGAAGAGATTGTGCACGCCAAGCTCACCAGGAGATTCCGCAGATGAACCTCCCCGATGACAAGCCACCCCGCTTGGATAACAGCCGGCGAACTGTGACGGAGGAAAACTTATGCGTCTCTCCCGATGAATTCAAAGCGATTGTCGTCTGGGTCACACACCGGGTGCTCGAACAAGCTTTTGACCTTGATGAGTTGACAGCGGCTGAGATCGACATCGCGACCGCGCCTGATGGGAGCGATCTGGTGCATTAGCTTACTGTCTATACGCAGAAACTGATGTTGCTTTTTCAAAGGAGGAGAAGACCACATTGAATCGAAACGTTTTTGGAGTCGTCCGAGCTCTAACAAAGGTAAGCGATCTGATAACACAAACGATCGTCGTGCTGAGCGTCGTGCTGCTGTGCCTACTATTGATCTCCGCGTTGGACGTCGTGGAGGTGGCGGCGCAAACCTCGAACACCGCGGAAGCCACTTCGACATTGCTCTACCAGTATCTCTACAACACGCTGCGCTGGCCGCTCTCGTCGGCGGGGATGACATTGGCCTTCATCTTCGCCAAGTTCACGGAGAACGGTCGGAGAAAAGCGGCCGCAATCGTTGGCATCGTGCTCATCTTCGCGGCCAGATCAGCGGCGACATAGACGTGCTCGATAGAGTCATTCGCAAGTTGCAGTCAGCGGGTCGCACGCTGCGCGTCGTCTATGAAGCCGGTCCGTGCGGGTACGCCATCTACCGCCACCTCTTGGCCAAGCAGATCTACTGCACTGTGATCGCCCCTTCGATGACCCCAAAGTAGAGCAGCGACCGGGTCAAAACAGACCGTCGCGATGCCATCTCACTGGCGCGTCTTCATCGCGCTGGTGAACTGACCGCAGTGTATGTGCCGCGCGAAGACGACGAAGCGATGCGTGACATGTCACGAGCCAGAGAAGTCGGCCCGCGCGTGCTGAGACCCGTGCGCGTCAGCAACTGCAAACCTTGCTGCTGCGCCATGACATCCGCTACACCGGCAAGACACCGTGGAGCGCCCCACACCTCCGTTGGTTAAGTAACCTCAAACTGCCGCACCCGGCGCAGCAGATCACTTTCCAAGAGGCGCGTCACCGCCATCGACGAAGCCGCTGAGCGCGTCGCGCGTCTGACTAAGCAGCTTGAGGAGTTGTTACCGGCGTGGCGGATGGCTCCGGTCGTTGAAGCCCTCCAGGCGATGCGCGGCGTGGCGCTCATCACCGCCGTCGGCGTGGTCGCGGAAGTCGGCGATCTGACTCGCTTCACCAATCCACGTCAACTGATGGCGTACCTCGGACTCGTCCCGGCGGAGCATTCAAGTGGTGAGCGCCGACGCCAGGGCGCGATCACCAAAGCCGGCAACTCTCACGTTCGTCGCCTGCTCGTCGAGAGTGCATGGGCATACCGGCTCCCGGCGCGCGTGACCCCGATCATCCAACAGCGACAGCAAGGTGTGCCCAAGCCGGTCAGAGCAATCGCGTGGAAAGCACAGCTCCGTTTATGTACGCGCTACCGGCGACTCTCCAGTAAGGGCAAGCGTAAACAACTCGTTGTTACTGCCATCGCGCGTGAGTTGGCAGCTTTCATGTGGGCCATCGCTCGAGAGGTGACACCCCTCACCGCAACCTCGGGCACCGCGCGTGCGGCATGAATCAGAAGCAGTAATCGACGCCAGGGACCGCAGCACGAGGCGCTAAACAACTATGGATAAGTCATGGCAGCGCGAGGGGCTTGGACTTCACGGAGAGGAAGAATCTTCGACAGCGCTCTTGAGCCACATCTTCGGGTGTGACGCTCTCTGCCTAGGGAGAAGTAGCTTCTGCGACGAATACAGGTCTGGTGGTCGCCAACCCACGAATATCAGCATGATCAACCGTCGCAACAATCAAAGAAGTCCCGCTCCTCGCCCTGCTATGACTTCCGTTGATCTGTATCAACTCGCGGGCAGCAAAGCGCGAGCACGGGAAAGCTCTATCCACCTTGACATCTGTCAGCCATATCAACGCTGCGGCTCAGCGTCTTACTCGGGCCCTTTTCGCAGCCGGTGCAGCAGTGCTTTCGCGGATGAGCAACTCCGCCTTGAGTTGTACAACTTCGCCTTGATCGCTGCCGCCCTCGCTGCCGATTTGCGTGAGCAGCATCGACATCGCGCGGCATCCGATGTCATAGGTCTTTTGCTTGACGACGGTCAGCCGTGGTGTAAAATACTCCGTCCACGCATAATCGTCAAACCCAATGACGCTCACCTGCGCCGGGCAGGCCAGGCTGAGTTCTCCGATCGCCCGCATCAACCCAAGCATCATTTTGTTGTTGCTCGCAATGATTGCCGTAGGCGGTCGTGGAAGCCGGAGCAGTTCCAGACTGGCTTCGTATCCGCTTCGCGTTTGCAGATCGCCGCCGCGGAGGTACTCGTTGAGAATCGCGACGTGGCGCTCCTGCATAGCTTTTCGGAAACCTTCCAGTCGGTCCCTGTGCGTGGAGTGAAGCAGGTTGCCCGTGATCATTGCGATATTGCGATGGCCAAGCTGCAGCAGGTGTTCCGTGGCGCTACGCGCCGCATCCAAATTGTCAGTACAGACCGCCCCCCGATTAGTGTCGGCTGGCAGCCGGTCGAAAAACACAATCGGGAATCGCTTCCGGATCAGTGAATCGTAAGCCGTAGACGCGTCCGAGCATGCGATCAGCACGCCATCGACACGCCGCGAGAACAGCGTACTCAGGTGCCGCTGCTCCCGCGCAGGATCTTCGTTCGAGTTGCAAAGAATGACGGAGTAGCCCGCCTGTCCGGCGGCATCTTCGATTCCTCGAATCACCTCGGGATAGAAGGCGTTAGTGATGTCGGGCATGACCACCCCAACCACCTCAGTCCTTCCGACTTTCAAGCTGCGCGCCACCTGATCGGGATGGTAGTCCAGCACATCCATCGCCTCGCGCACTTTCTGCGCGCGCCTGGGACTCACGATGGCCGTTCCATTGATCGCGGCGGAAACGGTAGAGACCGACACGCCTGCCAGCCGTGCAACTTCGCGCATCGTAACTCGGATTCGTTTGCTCATGGGCTGGAAAGTAACATTCTAAACGGTTCAACTGCACGAGCATTCGAAACCGCAACCCGGACTTGGTAGTTATGAAAATGTAATGCTGCTGTTGCCGAAAAAATCAGTTCCCCGCCAGGAGCCAACGTTCCCGGCGGGGAGCATTACTTTTTCATCAGTGCCCCGGATTTAAAACGCATACTTCAGGGCGAACTGCATGATCCGGGGATCGTTTGCCGATAAGATCCGTCCAAAACTCGTATCGGCCAGACTTGATCGAGGATTCCCGAATGTCGGATGATTCAACACGTTGAATGCCTCAGCCCGAATCTGCACTGAGTGCCTCTCCCCGATACGGATGCGCCGTATGAGGGCAATATCCATGTTGAAAGCGCCGGGCCCCTCCAGAGGATTACGCGCCGCGTTGCCGAACTGGCCCGGTTTGTTTGCGACGAACGCGGACGTGTTGAACCAGCGGTCCAGCGTCGGGTTGTCCAGCTTGTGATCGCCGACTACGTCGGGCCGGTCCTGGCCTATCCCGGTCAGCGAGTTGTCACGGCCGGTGCTGACCGGGAACCAGAATCCGCTTCTTTTGGTCACGATGGCGGCCAGCTCCCAATCAGAGACAGCTTTTTTGAGGAAATTCCCCCTCCAGCGCGGCGTCTCGACCACCAGAGACAGATTGAAAAGGTGACGGACGTCCGTTCGGCAGTTGCTCTTTTCGCTGGCCCGGTCGTAGGGATTCTGAGACCCAACCGTAACCTCCGAATTCAAGTCGCCTCCCTCGCTCAAGCAATGCGACCACGTGTAGTTCGCGAGTACGCTGAAATGCGACTGGAGCCGGCGGTTCACTGACAGCAATAATCCGTTATAGGAATTGTTTCCTCCGTCATCCACGGTAGCTAGGCTGCTGAACTTGCTGCCTTCCGTTGGATTCAGTCGGCTCAATAAGCGCCGACTGTTCACATTGCCGGTCGTCGAACACGGTTGTGAGCCGCACGTACCTGGGATGAAGACGCCCGGATTCGCATCGACGACCAGCCACCGATGCGTGCCTTTGTTGCCAATGTAATTTGCCGAAACCAGCCAGTCTGCCCCAATCTGTCGCTGTACGCTGAGGTTCCACTGCTGCATGTAAGGTAGTCGAATCCTTGAGGGGAGATTGATGAATTGTCCTCCTGCGGGGAAAACGGCGTTGGCCGGCGGAGGCTGGGGTTGCGGAAAAGGATTGCCACCGGGAAAGCCGCGGAAGGGGTCCGCAAACCCGCCTGGGAGGTTGGTCAATGTGATCGTGCTGGCCCATGGCGGCCCGAAGCCGAAGCGGTCCATGAATTGAAGCGGCGGTATGTCATACTGGATTCCGTACGCCGTCCGAATAACCGTTCGTCCATTTCCACCCAAATCCCAGACCAGTCCGACCCGGGGCGCGAAGTTCTTCCAACTGCCTTCAGTGCCGGCCTTCGGAAATCCGGGATCTCCAGCGAAGAATACGCCCGGCGGCGCGTTCTGGAAGACGGTGGTGCGCCGGCCAGCCTGGTAGTCCGCCAGCTCGAAATGTGTAGCCCGGCCCTTCGTGTCATAAGCGGGGAAGTACGGCTCCCACCGAAGACCCAAGTTGATGCTTATGCGTGAATTCAACCGGAACTTGTCATCAACATACAATCCGATGTAGTTCTGGATCATATTCATCTGCGTGAGATTGCCCTGGATAAACTGGCTCGGCGCCCCGAGCAGCAGATCGAGCAGCGGGTCGCCGCCCGTCCGGTTGCTCGGGTTGCTGGTCGCCTGGCCGTTGAAAGCGAATGCCGGATTCTGCTGCGTGGATACCTGGAAATCGAGATAGCGGCGGATATAATTCGCGCCGATGGTAAGTTGATGGCGCCCCGTCGTCCACGTGAGATCATCAGCAAACTGCAAAGATCCCGAGTAGATCTGGGCCAAGCTACAGGTTCCGCAGAACGTGCTGAACCTGCCGCTGACGCTGATCATTGGGAAGTTGCCTGGTGAGGGTGCGACATTAAGTCCGATGTCGGCGGACGTTGGAAGTCCCGACGCCGGACCGCGCGTGATTCGTTCCCGAGCCCACGTCCCATGAAAGCTGTTGATGACGCGCGGAGAAATCGTGAAGGTGTCTCCGATAACCAGCGCTTGCACCCGGCCCAGAATGCCGGCGCGCGTCGTCAATAACAGATTGTCGTTGAAGACGCCCGGGTTGCGGAGATCGGTAAAGAAGTAGCGCCCAAAGAGTGTGTTCCGGGTGGACATTTGCCAGTCACCGCGAGTGATGAACTGGTCTTCATCGGAGTTGTTCGGGATAGCATTCTGTAACCGACCGCAGGGATCCTGGCTCGTGGGTACATACTGCAGAAACGCAAGCGCCTGCGGGCTGAAGCGCGACCTGGGCACCTGGTTGCCCGGGAACGGGGCACCCGTGAGCGGATCATACAGAGTGCGCGCTGTCGGGCTGCAGGTGGTCGAGGTCAGCGTGCTGAAGTCGCCTCGCAGAATCTGTGCGGTTGGCACGAACACCGTATTGGTGGCCGGGGCGGTACGAGTCCGCGTCCCCTGATACCCGCCGAAGAAGAAAAGCTTATTGTGCACGATCGGCCCACCGATGGTGCCTCCGAACTGGTTGCGTTTCAGCGCATCGCGCTCTGAGGCGAAGAAGTTCTTGGCATTCGTTGCACCCGTGCGCAGGAAGTTGAACACGTTGCCATGAAACTCGTTCGTCCCGGACTTCGTGATTATGTTTACTACTGCTCCGGCACGCACGCCGTAACTGGCCGGGATCGCGCTGGTCTGCACGCTGAATTCCTGTAGCGCATCCGGGAACGGAAGCGGCAGATTAATTGCCCCGAAGGCATCATTATAGTCCCCGCCATCAACCAAGTAGTAAGTGCCGTTTGCCTGCCCGCCCGCAACGGCGATGGGGGCCGACGTCGGATAGTTCTTGCTGCTTGCCAGGTCGCTGGGTGGAGCCGTCACTGCCGCCCCTGAGAGTAATATCAATTGCGTTGGTTGGCGGCCATTGAGAGGGAGGTCCACCACGCGGCGCTCGTCGATGACCTGCGAGATACTGTTCGTCTGTGTTTCAGTCATCAAGGCATTAGCATGAACTTCCACCACTTGGTCGATCGTGCCTAACTGCAGGGTGATGTTGATGACCGGGTTTGTATTTACCTGCAGAACGATGCCTTGCTGCATGTAGGGACTGAAGCCGTTCGCAGTGGCCTCAATCCTGTAAGGACCGACCGGCAGGCTTGGCAGCACGTAACTTCCGTCAGGCCCGCTTGTCGCGGACCTGGTGAATCCGGTTGCGGTCTGGACAGCCTTGATTTCAGTCCCGGGCACCACGGATTCTTTCGGATCCTGCACGGTCCCCGAGATCTGCACGACGGATGTGGCCTGTGCTTGAACGCGATCGCAGCAGGCCAGTAACACAATTGTGAGCAGCAGTGCCCTCCACACCGACACAGTCGCTGACGAGCGGTTCATTGGATGTCCTCCCTCCCACTGTTTCTCTGAACGCGGCGACATCAGGACCACGGCATGGTGGCTCGGGGTCACCGCGGTAGAATTGCGCAGTACGGGATTAAGTTTAAAAGGGTGTGAGCCCTGAGGTCAACTAAAATCGAAACGTTCCGAAATCAAGCTCACCAGCACGCTGCATTACAGGCCAGGCCTATCATATGGTTTTCACACGCTGTTTCTTTCTTTTTCGAAACGGTCCATAATATGTTAGCCGCTGGAGTTTAAGGAGGTTTGATGATCTCGTACAGTTCTCTGCATGCTGCGCTCGTACCCGGCGCAAGCAGCGGAATTGGCGCCTCGACAGCGATCCCTCTAGCCGCAGCCTAAGGTGGACTCAAGAATCAAGATAGCGAAAACGCCGGTTGAAGGTGGTTTTCACTCCTCTTCAACGCCGAAGCAATTGCATGTGGCGTTGAGTGATGCGCTCAACGCCGTGACGCTTGATGACATTGATGGTTGGTTTAAGCATTGTGGCTATATAGGGGCAATGATAGGGGCAATGCAAGTGCAAATCGCTATAGCTTCGGGCAAGAAGTAGCCCTTGGTGGAGAGCTCCGCTTGAGGGCCGCATGGCAAGCCAGACATCTCGATGTTGAGCAGTTGCAGCGCTGCTTGATAGTCATGCTGCACGGCTTGACTCTGCTGCTGGAAGATAGAGGTGATGACCTGCTTCATCTGTGCGACATTCTCCGCAGTGCAGGCGTCGAGCGTATCCTGGGATGACTGAATATTCAGCGCAGGGTTGGGCATGCCTGATCCTAAATCAGAACTTACAAGATTGGGACACTCATGCGGCCTCTATAGGGAACCTAAACGAGATGTGTAAAATGATAGCCCTAAAAAAAGGAGCTATCAATGACAAGTTTAGACGAGATCATCAATGACTCAAGGGATGCGCGAGAGGTCAAGCGCGACGCGGTGCGTGTAGCGCCCCAGGTACGAGAGCACCTGAGCCGGCCCGCCAAACGGTGGCTTCGCATAGACCACCCACTCTGTGCGGCGCACACTGGCGACCAGGTCGGCAAAGGCACGCTCATCTGCGAGGTGCGCGAGGCTGGCATGAAAGCAGAGCGCACCCCGCGCGAACGCTTCCTCCAGGCCGTCGAGAAACAACCGCCGGAACAGCCGTGACAACACCCTGACCGGTAGCAAGAATCCGGTGCGGCACGCCACCCATTGCTGCCCATCAGGTGAGAGGCCGCCGCCCGGCACGACGCAGTGCAGATGCGGGTGGTGGAGCAGCGTCTGTCCCCACGTATGCAGCACCGCAAGGAAGCCGATCTCGGCTCCAAGATGCTGTGGATCAGCGGCGATTCTCAGCAATGTCTGTGAAGCAGCGGCGAACAGCATGTCATAGACCACCCGCTTGTTCTGCAGAGCCAAGGGCGCCAGCGCTTCGGGCACCGTGAAGACGACATGAAAATATAGTTTTCCTCAATGAGTCGTGGTCGCGGCACGAAGTTTTCGCGCTCTTGGCGCTCATGGCAGGCAGGATGCCTGGCGCTCAAGAGCGTCAACACGCTTTTTTGCTCTCTACATTTCATTTAGGCTTACTATACTCGACCGGCAGCACCTCGGCGTGCCGCGCGGCGACCCAGTGGGCGGTGGCCAACGCCTGGCACTTCGGACAATGGCGGTTGCGACACGAGTTGTATGCGATCACTTGATGACCGCAACCGTCACACTCATCAATATGGCCGCCCACAGCAGCGGTGCGACATTCCTCAATGGCCCGCATCACACGACGCTGCTCTGGCAACAACGTCGCGCCATGTGCAAGCCGAAAGGCTTCTCCGTGCTGGCGAAAGATGTCAGCGATCTCCAACCCAACTCGGCGGCGCATCAGGATCGTGCATCTCAGGTGCAGGTGCCAGATCGTCCAGTGGACTGTGGGTCGCGCGCACAACTCCTGTCGAGATGTGTGTGTAGCGCTGTGTGGTGCTGACGCTGCTGTGCCCGAGCAGCGTCTGGATGACACGGATGTTGGTGCCCGCTTCGAGCAGATGCGTGGCAAAGCAATGGCGCAGCATCCGCACGGTCACCTGTTTGGAGAGGCCGGCCTCGCGCGCCGCCCGCTGCGAGGCACGTTGCACCGCCGATGAGCTGATCGGTTGATCCGGCTTGTAACTAGGAAACAACCAGGTGGTGGGACGTGCGGCTTGCCAGTAGCGGCGCAAGACTTGTAGCAGCACCTCGGAGAGCATCACGTACCGATCCTTATGCCCTTTGCCTTGCTGGATGCGGATCACCATCCGCTGCGAGTCGATGTCACAGACTCTCAGATGTGTGACTTCCGAGATGCGCAGCCCTGCGGCAGAGGCGGTCATCAGGATGGCGCGGTACTTGAGAGAGGTGACAGCGTTGAGGAACTGCAAGACTTCAGTCGGGCTGAGGATCACAGGTAGCTTGCGCTCGTGTCTGGGGAACGGGATGTGCGAGACCGGCCTCTCACGGCCCAGCGTGATGCGGTAGAGGAAGCGCAGCGCGCAGACCGCTTGGTTGAAGGTGCTCCACGAGACCTGGCGAGTGTGGACGAGGTGAAGTTGATACTGACGAATCTCGTCGGGGCCGAGCCGTTCGGGAGACTTACCGAAATGAGCGGCAAACTTAGCGACGTGGTCGATGTAAGCTTGAACCGTCTTGGGTGAGAAGTTGCGCAGATGCATGTCGTCGAGCATGCGTTGACGAAGCGGTGTCATACGGATCTCCTTCCGATAAGTAAACGGCGGCGTCGCTAACGCGCCGCACGCCGCCTTCGCGGGTGGGGCATTCACCCCACCCTTGACCAAAGGGGTGCTGCGCCCCTTTGGAAACCCAGGCGCGATGCCTGATTCATCCCCACCGCAAGCAGTGGGGCATTCTCAGGCTTCTTCGTAAAATTCGATCAGGAGATCAACAGTATTCTTCTGGGGAGAGCATCACCATCCGCAGATGAGACCGGGTGGAGGAGAGAGTGTGGGTCGATGGGGCACTGCTAAGGCAAGTCTTACAAGGAAGCCGAGCGGCGGGGGCGACCTACCGCGCAGCGGTTTAGTTCAACGCCGGACTTCAGCCGCGCCGAGCGCGCAGCACACAATCTAATTTGTAGAGATGACGATGAGAGCTGAGTTGTCGAGGCGTCGCGCTTCAAGGACTTGTTATGCTGCGGCCTTTAGGCGTGAGATGCCGCTAATAATGCCTTCTCAACAGGAGCGGGTAAATCAACGGGGTGAAAACGATTTGCGGCGAAAGCATAATCTTCTCCGCTTTCATCCACCACCCGAATCAATCCCTCAGCTTCTGCTTCTCTATCAAGGATAAAACGGTATAGCTTTCCCACCTCAAGCGCGGCCTTGTAACCTTCATTATTAAGGCAGACCGCAAAATGCGCCGTCTGTTTTTCTGCTCTTTTCATGGCTAATCCAAAAATGGCAACTTCAGCTTGAATTCCCGCTTCCCAATACCATGCGCTTCATACCAATGTAGTTCAGCTAAACGTATCCTACCACTGAGCAGGCGCACTTTGGCAATACCTTTCAGCTTGCGCCATCGGCCTCTTCCATACTGTTTACGCAAGCGAGCGCGATCACGAATGCCTGTGCCAATAGCAATGGTTTCAACACCAGAAATTTCGCCGATAATCTCGAAGTCCATCGTGAAACATCATGCCAAGTGTTTAGGCGAGATTCAAGGGAGCAGCATAACGCTCACGATCAGCGGCGCGCCAGAACCGTTGACCATAAAAAGCCTGCCGGTTTGCGCGTCCGCTGCAACGTGTTGTTCGGTTGCGCCGTCGAATACGAAAGTCAAACGTTGATACTCCGCACCCCCCGCGCGCATATTCGAGCCGTTTCTTTTGTGTTGCTTTCTTTTCGCCACCTTGCGCATGTGTTAGCGACCCATTCAGGTTGGGTCTTAGCCGCATCATTCAGCCAGTTAGACACTGAATCCTGTACATACCGCGAAGCGTCAGACTTGACAGGCTCAAGCAGCGGCAACGCCATCTCAGGATCGCTTTTTAGTTCGGCAATGTGAGCGCACCAAACCCCGCGCGGACGTGTACTCTCGACGGCGAACCGACGCAAGTTAGCAGAAGATGCATCAACCCAGGACGACAACTCTTGGATGGCTTCTTGAACTTGTTTAGAAACGTGAGGTCGCAAAGCTATCCACGCCCACTCGCGCACGCCAAAATGCTTGTCGTCAGCCAAAGGGCGCACACGTTTGAGCCGCTCTTTCAAACTAAGGTTCGACATTTCTGCAACCATGTAAGCTGCCCACCCGCGGACCGTATCTGAAGGATGTGCCACAACATGCTTGTACCCGCTTGTCCCTAGCTTCTCCAAAAGCATCTGACCGGCAAGCGACATCCGCTTCGTAATTCCGTCAGAAGGCTTGAAACGATTAGCAGCTTCGTCCGTCGCTTCGGGTAAAACATGACTCATCAGTTTGGCGAAATTTATCGCCAAGATTTCAGCCAACGTCACCGTTTCGATGGTTCCAGCGTTAAGTTGATGAAGAACGTCTGCTGGAATATTTGATCGTCGATTTGTGCCTTTGCGAGTAGTCATAATTTGTCATACTAAACGACGCTGAAACCAAACTGATAGCAACCAAACGCTTAGTTAAGCCGCATCCGAGCATCCCCGAAGGGGTGCGCGGACCCGCAGCAAAGCGAGCGCGCGTCAGCGTGTCGGCTTCAACTATGAGTTGGACTAAAGCGCGGGTGAGGCACGCCCCCTATGGGTAATCGACACCGCCCGCTCACCAGTGACGGCTCGTCGCGCGCACGTGAGCGGTAACTCTGTACGCTGCTGCATCCATCCGACAATTGAGATCGCCGTGGTAGGCATATAGCAACGTT
>JACDEG010000061.1 GCA_013816505.1 Pyrinomonadaceae bacterium
TTGTGGTCGGGTTCGCTTAATTTAAGATGCTCTTTTTGCATGTTGCTATGATACATGCAAACGGTAGATTACTTAATTTCCAATGTACTTAACGGCACCTTGCAATTGCCGTCGCTGGTTGATGAAGTATAATCGCCACGCCTTTTGGAATCGGCGGTATTAAACATCCGACGTGACAAACTTGATGAGTAATCTTCCGAGCCGACGAGCGATGCACCGGCGGGCGCGTCTGTTCACCGGCGTCATGCTCGCGCTGTTGGCGGGCGCGTGCGCGGCGGCGCGTGCGCCCGACACCGGACGGCCTCGCGCCGCGAACGAACCGGACTATCCGGTGTTGCTCGGTGGTGGTGCTGACCGGCGAGCGCGGGCGTTAAGTTCGTGGGCGACACTGACGAATGAGCAGGGGCTAAGCACGGCTCCGGCTCCGGCGTTGCAGCCCGTGACGGCCACCGTGCGCGAGTTGCCCGCGCTCGAAACGCCGCTGCGCCTTCCGCAAATCGGCGGCGGGGACGGCAAGAAACAGACGGACGAAGAGTTGCGCGAATCGCTGCGTGAGTTCATTGCCAACACACGGGGGCTGCTCGGCGTCGATCCGCAGTTCATTTCGCTCATCGGAGTGGTCGACGGGGACGGTGACACACAGCACGCACGCTACCGGCAACGTCCGTTTCTTTATCCGCTGCGTGGCGGCTACGGCGACATCGAAATCACGTTTACGCCGGATCGTCAGGTGGTTCAACTGACAAGCACCGCGCTCCCTGACGCGGCGCGCGTACGACGCGCGCTTGACGATGCGCGCCGGCAGATCAGCGCCGCCGACGCGGGTAGCCGTCTCGCCGGCCGCAACATTACATATACCGACGCGGCGGGACAGACGCAGACCACCACGCTCCCCGACGCGGCGAACGAAATGACGCCGCGTGAACTGGTTGTTTACCCGTTGCGGCGCGCGGGTGACGCCGACACGCTCGCGCTGCATCTCGCGTGGGAAGTCGTGATCAATGCCCGTCCCGGCGCGGCGGCGCTCCTGGTTTACGTCGACGCCGTAAGCGGTGAAGTGATTGCCGCTACTTCACAAACCTCACCGGACACGGTAACTTGAACGAGAGCTTGACGCGGGCGCACATTTTTCGCTTGACCTGGCGCACCTGTGAACGTCATCCTAGCTCATCAGAATAGTTTATTAGATATTTGAAACGATAATTTGAACGGGGTTCTTTTGCATGCAATTTGATCCGACAAACAATATCTCCTGGCTTTTAGGTTATCGGGGCAGGGTCGCGGTATTCATCGACGGTAACAACCTTTTCCACGCGGCGCGGTTTCACAACATCGACATCGATTACAACAAACTTCTGCGGGTGCTGTTAGGCGACGGTCGCCTGCTGCGCGCCTTCTTCTACACGGGCGTCGATGTCGGCGCAGAGCGGCAGCAGGGGTTTCTGCTATGGATGCGGCGCAACGGCTTTCGTGTCATTCATAAAGAACTAAAGACGTTTTACGACGGCACGCGCAAGGCCAACCTTGATGTCGAGATCGCGGTCGACATGCTGTCGCTGGCGGGCCGCTACGACACCGCAGTGCTGGTCTCCGGCGACGAAGATTTCGTCTACGCCGTCAACGCGGTCGCCTACAAGGGGTGTCGCGTCGAAGTCGCGGGCTTCCGCTCCAACACCGCGCCGAAGTTGATTGATGTCGCCGACTACTTCATCGACCTCGGAGAGATTTCCGACAAAGTGCGCAAGGAGTTTTCGCACGGCAGGTACTACGAGCAGCACCCGCACGACGATGTCCCGCCCTCGCCATCCTACGTTTCGCACGGCCATGATTCGCTGCATCCGCACGGTCACGACGGCACTCATCAGTTGACCACCCGCACGCACGTGACACATCACGACCACGTCATCGAGGCGCACCGCATTCACGACGGCGAAGAGCTCCAGAACGTGCGTCACGAGATTATTCGCGAGACCGTCACCAGCACCTTCGTCGACGACTCGCTGCCCGCTGTCGAGACCCCGCGGTTCGAACCCTCGGCAGAGTTTATTCGCATCACCGACGACTGATTGAGAATAGGAATTCGGGCGTCTGGAATATGTGAGCAATGACGGCTTTCAACTGGAAATCGGAATTTTGGCCCCGGCTTTTATGAAACTGTTCACACTGGAAGAAGCGAACGCCCTGCTGCCGACGGCGCGGAGAATCGTCGAGGCCGTCGCACGCACACACGAACGCGTCGCCTCGTTCCGCGACACGGCACGGCGCGCCGTCGAGGGCGCGGAACTCGGCGGCGGCTTTATGCCCGGCGGTTTGAAGTACGTCGCCGTGCTCATGAATCTGGCCGAGCGGTGCGGTGAACTCGAAGCCCTCGGCGTGCAGATCAAGGATTATGGTCGCGGCCTGATCGATTTTCCGAGCATCCGTGATGGGCGCGTGGTGCTGCTCTGCTGGCAACTCGGCGAGGGCGACGAAATCGAGTGGTGGCACGATATGGAAGCGGGCTTTGCTGGCCGGCAACCGATCTGACAAGCGAGGCGCTGAACTTTATCTTCCGATCAATTCAGCCACGAATCGCACGAATTAACGCATTGGCAGCAGTCATGCAAAGCAACGAGAGCGATGATGCTGTGACATGCCTTCCCGGTTACATATTTCATCCGTGCGATTCGCGTGATTCGTGGCTCATTCTTTTTCTCGGAGTCTATATCATCGCGCACCAACTGATCGAAGGACGGTTCTTTCATGTCTCAGAACAAACCGAATCCGGACGAAACGGTGTTGCCGACAATGCGGAGCCGCGCTTCGACTGCGGTGTCCCCGGATGTTAACGGCGCGGCGGATTCAGCGGCGGCGGAGTCGCGAACATTGTGGCGCGAGTATTTCGAGTCAGCGGTCGTCACGCTGGTGATGGCGCTTTTCTTTATGACGTTCGTGGCGCAGGCGGCGGCGGTGCCGTCAGCCTCGATGGAGAACACGATTCTCGTCGGCGATCATTTCTTAATCAACAAATTCATCTTCGCCCCCGGCTCACACGTGCCATTCCTGCCGCAACGCGACATCAGACGCGGAGACATCATCGTCTTCAAATTCCCCGGTGCGACGCAGAATACCGTTCCGGGACAGCCGCCCGAAGTCGAGCAATACAAGACATTCTTCATCAAGCGCGTCATCGGGATGCCCGGCGAGACGATTGAAGTCCGCGGAGCGCAGGTGCTGATCAACGGACGGCCGTTGCCCGAACACCGCGTCACCACCGCGGAGCGCACACAGCGCGTGCGGGACGCTCCATTGCCGGAAGCCTCCGACCCAATACGGCAAGCCGGCGAGTCGCCGTACACCGTCTATTACGACCCGCAGACCATCAACCCACCGCGCGGGATTGTGGACAATGTTCACCCGACATTTCAGTATGCCGTCGGCGGCAGGTCATTCGTGATTCCCGAAGACAGCTACTTTGTGATGGGCGATAACCGCGACGACAGCGCTGACAGTCGGCAGTGGGGCGTGGTGCAACGCGACCTGGTCGTCGGGCGCGGGTTGTTTGTCATCTGGTCATATGACGAGAGCGCGCCGCAGGAAGGCAACTTTCTAATCAACTTTTTCAAAAACACTCGCTGGAAACGAACCGGCACTTTAATCAGATAGACTCACCTTTCGTCGAATTTCGCTCCCTGACCACGAAAGCTGTTTGAAACCATCACTCATTGCCCGGTTCCGCCTTTTCTCTGTGCCCGCTACGTAACCTCTGTATCTCTCTCGTTAAAGATGACCGTCTTCGGTCACTCGGTTACCGCTTGTGCCACTCTCCCCTGTCTCGATCATTAGTTAAAACTGATGACTATCGGCCCACCCGCATCAAGTTACGGATGCCGGCTCACCGTATGTTGTATTGCTCCTGCTGCCAACTACAGTGGCTGGTATATTTTCTGATTGACGACTTAAAGTAATTTCTGATAGCATCCGCCGCGACTCCACAAAGGGATTAGGTTTAGCCGGCATCTGCCCGGCGTCCTAGCCACACTTTCGTATCAGACTTCTTTGCAAAAGGAGGCTCCTCAATAATGCAGTGTGCCGCGTGCCACGCCGTTTCTTCTGAGGCGCATGAATTTTGTCCCCGATGTCGCAGTCCGCTGTCGCCTGCCACGCCGCAAGAGGCGCGGGCAGAGTCGGCGACCACCACGACACCGCCTGCGTCACACCGAAAGACTAAGGCCAGGGCGGCCAAGACTTCCGCGCCGCGAGCCGGTGAGCCGGCGGTGACTTCGGCCAACGACGTGTCGGCGGCGGCGAACGGAGGGGCGAACGGAGGATCGACGCTGATCGAGTTCCCCAGTGCGGGGCGCGCCGCGAACCGCCCGCAGTGGCGCAGAGAACTGAGCGAGCGCGTGCGCGAGATTCAACAGCGGCGCGCGCGCGAGGCCGCGCTCGAAGCGGAGCAGGCCCTGCTCCATCAACAACTCGAACAGGCTTCAAGCACAATTGACGATACGCTCAGCGACGTCGAGCATGACGAGGATTCGCCCATGCTCGGACTGGTCACGCAGCGCGAGGGCGCACCACCGCTTAATCCGCTGGTCGTCGCCGCGTTGCGCCGCATCGAACGCGCCCGTCAAATGCCAGCCCCCCGCCGGAGCCGCGCGTCTTCGGGCGGGGCCGCGACGGCGGTCGCACGCGCCTTTGAAGAAACTTACGCACCGCCAGTCGCCGAACCCATCGCCCCCCCTCCAGTGACTGGTATGGCGACAGGGACCGTTGAATTACAAACTATTGCCGCCCCAGTGACGGAGAGTGTGCCTGTCAACGAGACGGCAACCGCATCTGAGACGACAAGTCGCCCCGCGAACCTGTCGGTCGTTCAAGCGACGCGGATAGTGAGAGAAGACACGGTCAGGGATCAATCGGCGACGGCGTTAGCGCAGCCGGTCGTCGAGGAGGCGCAGGCGCGACCTGAAATGCTTCCCGCCATTCAGCCCGAAGTCGTCCAGCCTGAAGCTGCCCGACCCGCTACCATTCAGCGTGACGCCATTCGGCATGATACCGTTCAACGTGATCCCGCCCAGTCTGTGCCCGTCCAGTCCGAAGTTGTCCGGCCTGAAGCGGCATATGTCGCGGATTCGATAATGACTTCTCGTCCGGCGCCCCGGCGCGTGTCCGCCGGCGTGATCGATGATTCGTGGCTTGAGCGCATTGAGTCGGAGATGCACACCGCCATCACCTCCGCGCATCAGGAAGATGACGACCGCGCCCCGGTAAATTCGCGTCTGCTGGCCGGCGCTCTCGACATGCTGGCGATCTTTTTCATTGCGACGCCGTTCGCGGCGATTATCGAACTGACCAACGGCAACTGGTTCGACGCGCGTGTGGCCGGTTCAATGCTTGTGATCGTGGCGACGATCATGTTTCTCTACGAAACAGTTTCGCTCGGGTTGGCGAGTCGCACGTGGGGCATGTGGCTGCTTTCGCTGAGCGTGGTCGACGCCGACAATGCTCTGTCGCCGACGACGGGACAGAGCGTGCGCCGGGCCGCCGGCTATGTTCTTTCGCTCACCGTCTTCGGCCTCGGCCTTGTCTACGCTCTCCTGGACGCCGAAGGCCGCACTGCTCACGACCGACTCTCCGGCACCATTGTCATTCGCGATTGACCGCTCTGCCGCCGACTTCGTGGCAACATTCAGGGAGCACGAAAGCGATTCGTGCTCCCTGATTATTTTGGCGCGTGCCGATTGAGCATCGCCGACACTTTGCTGTTTGCTAAATAACCGAGCAATAGTTTTAGGACTTACGCAGTTGAAATAAACCCTGGTTGAAAACAAAGGACTTAGCTGAAATACGACTCCCCGTAAGTTGTTGATTCTTCGTTCAACTGCGTAAGTCCTAAGTTTATCGGGATGAAGAATAGATAACAGCATCGTTCTGTTTGGCTGTTACTTTTGCCTTACTACTTATACCCGGCGACCCTCTCGACGCGGCGCGCATCTTCGCCCACGCGCAAAAGTCTGTTAGCCTCACGGGGAACCACAAATCATAATTTATGCACGAGCAGATGATCAACGCGATTATCGATGAGTTGAGGCCGGCGCTCGAAGGGAGCGTGATGGGCAAGGTGTTTCAGTTGTCGCGCGCTGCCATCGCCATCGATTTCCGCACCGACGGTGGACGCTACCTGTTGCTCGCTGCCGAGTCGAGTCAGCCGCGCCTCTACTTTATCAAACGCACCGTCCGCGAATTGGAGAAAGCGTCACTCGCCCCGACCCCTTTCGCGCTCGCGCTGCGCCGGCACCTCAGCGGGGCGCGGCTCGTCGCGCTGACGAAGGACCCCGGCGAGCGCGTCGTGCGCTTCTTATTCACCGCGCCGGACGTTGTTGGACGACAGATTTCCTGGTCACTCGTGGCGCAGTTGTCCGGGCGCTCGGCGAATCTGTTTCTACTCGATGGCGCGAGCCACATCGTCGACACGCTCCTTGCCGCACACGGCGCGGGGCAAGAGATCGGCGACACTTATCAGCCCCCGCCGCCCGCCGCGACGCCTGCGCCGGTGGTCAGAGAGGTGCCATTCACGCGCGGGGAGTTCGCGACGCTTTCCGAAGGGGCGGACGCTTACTATCGGCGACTCGCCGCCGAACGCGCGTTCACGAAGCGCGCCGCCGCCCTCTCCGCAAAACTCCGCCAGGAGATGGGCAAGCGCCGCAAACTGCTGCGCAACCTCGAATCCGATCTGGCCGACCACGGCGATGCTGAACAGCACAGACGCGTCGGCGATTTGCTGCTCGCTAACATCGCCAACGCCGAGCGGCGCGGCAGCATCGTACGCCTTGTTGACTACTACGCGGAGGACGCCCCGACAATCGAGATCGAGGTTGACGAGCAGAAATCTCTGCCAGAGGAAGCGGCGGCGCGCTTCGCCAAATACACGAAGGCGAAACGCGCGGCGCAGGAAATCGCCCGGCGGGCCGCCACCGCCAGAGAGGAATTCGCCGCACTCGAAGAGCGACAGGCCGTGCTCGAAACCATCATCGACGCGCGTGACGAAGGTACGCTTGACGATTTCGCGGGCGTTGGCCGCACCCCAGGACAAGCCCGCCGCGCTGATGACGGTCGTTCCGCCGCTTCTGCGTCGAAGCGCGCGGAAGCAGCGGCGGTTCCGGGCGCACGCCGGTATCGCTCGTCCGACGGCTACGAGATTCTCGTCGGACGTGCCGCGCGCGATAACGACCACCTCACGTTTCGTGTCGCGCGCTCCAACGACTTGTGGCTGCACGCCGCCGACTATCCCGGCTCGCACGTCATCGTCCGTAACCACCAGCGCGAGCGCGACCTGCCGCACCGCACCGTGATCGAAGCCGCGCAACTCGCCGCACACTTCAGCCAGGCGCGCCTCGACTCAAAGGTCGCCGTTCACTACACGCCGCGTAAATTCCTTTCGAAGCCGAAAGGGGCGGCTCCCGGCCTCGTCCGCATGTCCAGCTTCCGCACGCTGCTGGTCGAGCCGCGCGAAAGCGTCGAACGCATTCCCTCCTGACATCCTACCCGCAAGTTTCCCGGCACCGCTAATCTCTCAGCGACCCGAGTCTTCGAGCACAGTAGATGTTTCAACTCCGCCGGAACCAATCGCCGACCGCCGCCGAGAAAACACACGCTGGGAAACGTTTCGCAAGCTCTGCTTTGCAAAAGGCGCACACTTTCGTTACCGCCGCCATGTAGGGTGTGATCAATCTAACTGAGCCATGTCACCAAGCCATCAGCTTACAAATTCGAACCAATGAGCACTAACTTGATCGAGACCATCGGGCAGACCGCCGCCACCATTTTGGATAACCTAGCCGATGTCGTGGTCGGGAAAGCGTCGACGCTGCGCGACGGGTCGGAGCACCGCGCCGTCGAACTGCCGCGCGACCTCTACGCGCACGACAACGCGCAGACCGAGTGGTGGTACTACACCGGCCACATGCAAACCGCGAGTGGGCGTCACTTCGGGTTCGAGCTTGTCTTCTTTAAGCGCCGCACCGACCTTGACCGGTTCGGCGTCGTGCCGTTGCGCCTGCTCGCCAACCCGATCTACTTCGCGCACTTCGCGATTACCGACGAGTCGCGCGGGCGCTTCCGCTACGCGCATCGCAAGAGCGCGCGCGGGCCGTTCGATTTGCCGGCGGTCAACAGCACCAAGCGATACTATCTGCGGCTTGGCGACTGGACGGTGCGCGAGGCTTACGGGATGCACCTGCTGCGCGCCACGCTTGACGATGATCTGGTGTTTGAAGTCGCGCTCAAGCCGGAAAAGCCGATGGCGCTTAACGGTCACGAAAGCCTCGGCGTCAGCTTCAAGGATCACGGCGAGGCGTCGCGCTATTTTTCATTCACGCGGATGGCTGCCGAGGGCGACATCACGTGGCATGGAGAGACCGAGCGGTTCACCGGGTCGGCGTGGATGGATCGCGAATTCGGCACGTGGCAAACGACCGACAATCAGAAAGGTTGGGACTGGTTCAGCGTGCAGTTGAGTACCGGCGCTGAAGTTATGGTCTATCACATCCGCGACAGCGAAGGGCGGCCGTCGCCTTTTTCGAGTGGCACGTTCGTCGACGCGGCGGGTCGCCGCGAGCATCTGGCGCGCGAAGATTTCCAGCTCGAAGCGACCGGCAGTTGGCTCAGCCCGCACACCGGCGCGTGCTATCCGAGCGGGTGGCGGCTGCGTGTGCCGCGCTTTCAAATCGACCTCGTGATGACGCCAGTGCTCAAGGATCAGGAACTCGATACGCGCGGCACGACGATGATCGTCTATTGGGAGGGTTCATGCACCGTCCGCGGGCGCCACGGCGACCGTGAGGCCGACGGGCGCGCCTACGTCGAATTAGTCGGCTATGATCGCTCGCACGAAGAACCGTCGCTCGTCGCATTCCTTTTCGGCGGCGCGCTCGATCAACGTTGGCGGAGCATCTTCGGTTGAGGTGAAGGAGAAGATGCTTCTGACCCCGTTACAAATCTTCCTGCCTGCACAGCCCGTCTGAGTCGCACCGCTTGCCTTATTCCGCGCCGCACGTTTAGCATCATTCTTATGAGTAACATTTCAGAAACTCTTTTCGCACGCGCCGTCGAATTGATTCCCGGCGGGGTTAACTCTCCGGTGCGCGCCTTTCGCGGGGTCGGTGGCACGCCGCGCTTCATCGCCCGCGCGAATGGCGCGACGATGACCGATGTCGACGGGCGCGAGTACATCGATTACGTCGGTTCGTGGGGGCCGATGATCCTCGGCCACGCCGATCCGGAAGTGATCGAAGCGTTGCATCAGGCGCTGGCGCGCGGCACGAGTTACGGCGCGCCAACCGAGTTGGAGATTGAAGTTGCGCAGGAAGTCATCGACGCCGTGCCGTCAATCGAGATGGTGCGGATGGTTAATAGTGGAACCGAAGCGACGATGTCGGCGCTGCGACTCGCGCGCGGGGTCACGGGGCGCAACAAGATCGTCAAGTTCGAGGGCTGTTATCACGGGCACGGCGACAGCCTGCTGGTGCGCGCCGGGTCGGGTGTCGCGACGCTCGGACTGCCAGACAGTCCCGGCGTCCCGACTTCAATCGCGGCGCACACGCTGACCGCGCCTTTCAACGACGCGGCGGCGCTGGCACAAATCTTCGACGAGTATGGTCGTGACATCGCCGCGTGCATCGTCGAGCCGGTCGTCGGCAACATGGGCTGCGTCGCGCCGCAAGAAGGTTTCCTGCGATCTTTGCGCGACATCACACGTCGGCACGGCGCGTTGCTGATCTTCGACGAGGTGATGACCGGGTTTCGCCTCGCGCGTGGTGGCGCGCAAGCTCTCTTCGGCGTCTCGCCGGACATCACTACGCTCGGCAAGATCATCGGTGGCGGATTGCCCGTCGGGGCCTATGGTGGGAGCCGCGAGATCATGGAGCATATTGCCCCCGCCGGCCCCGTCTATCAGGCCGGCACGCTGTCCGGCAACCCGCTGGCGATGACCGCCGGGCTGGTCACGTTGCGCCGTCTGCGCGATGCCTCGCTCTACGAACAACTGGAGCGCGCCGGGGCACGGCTCGTCAACGGTATGACCGAGGCCGCGCGCGAGACAGGCATCGTGACGACGACTAATCGCGTCGGTTCGATGTGGACATCATTTTTCACCGCCCGCGCTGTAACCGACTGGGCGACGGCTTCGACGAGTGACCGCGCGGCGTACGGTAAGTTCTTTCACGCGATGCTCGGTGAGGGCGTCTACCTCGCTCCGTCGCAGTTCGAGGCTGGCTTCATCAGCATCAGACATACCGATGACATCATCGACCGCACCATCGAAGCGGCACGTCGTGCCTTCGCCTCAGTTTAAATCCTTCGTCCGGCCCGCCGCGCCGCCATCGCCCGCTTCACCAACATTCAAAGGCAAATCGATCTGAAAGCGCGTCCCCTTGCCGGGCGCGCTCTCGACCGCAATCCGGCCGCTGTGCTGGTCGATGATCTGCTTGGCGATAGCGAGGCCGAGGCCGGTGCCGCGTTTCTTGGTGGTGAAGAACGGCTCGAAGATGCGCGCGCGCGTCGTTTTGTCCATGCCGCTCCCGAGGTCTGTGATGGTGATGCGCGCGAACTGTGTGGGGCGCGTCACCCCGTCGTGGCGGTGATCGCGCAGGCTGCCCGCGACGCGCTCGGTCGTGACAGTCACCGGCGAGCCGGGAGCGCTCGCGTCGACGGCGTTGGCGAGTAGGTTGAGAAAGACCTGGCGCATTTGATCCTCGTCGCACTCGACGATGATCGACTCGGCGCCGTAATGCTTTTCGACGGGCGTTCCCTTCTCCTTCACTTTGTCGGCGACGAGATCAAGACTCGCATCAAGCAACGCGCGGACATCCGTCGGCTCCAGCGAAAGTAGGCGGCGACGCGAAAATTGGGTCACATCCGAAGTCAGTTTGCTCAAGTGGTCGATGCCGCGGTCGACGAGGTCGATGGTCGAAATCGCCTCCGGGTCTTGCGACATGTCGCGCAGCATCGCGACGCCGAGGCGGATGCTGCCGAGCGGGTTTTTAATTTCGTGCGCGACCTGCGCCGCCGCCTGGCCGACCGCCGCGAGCGATTCCTGGCGTCGCGACGCGACCTCGGCCTCGGCCGCTTCGGTCGCGTCCACCAGCGTGATGACTTGGCCGCGACCGGCGCCAATCTCCACCGGCGAGACGTACACGTCAAACGTGCTTTGGTCGCCGTGCGGGCCTTGCGGCAACAGCCAGCGCCCGCGGTATGTCGGGCGCTCGACTGGTATGTTGATTGCCGCGGCGAGCATCTTGCCCGCTTCCGGGGTGGCGACCTGGTCGTGGATCGAGCCGCCGAGCGTAGCGCCGGGGAAGATATCGAGGAAGGCGGCGTTGGCGCTCCGAATCCGACCGTCCTGATCGACGGCGGCGACGGCGCTGACCATGCCTTCGAGCATCTGTGTGCTGAACTGCCGCTCGCGGCGTAGTTCAATGAGGCTGGCGCGAATTTGTCGGAAGCGGCGCTGCACCTCCCACGCGGTCGCCGCAGTGACCATGAGGCCGGTCAGCACGGCGAGCGCAGTCAGCGATTGGATGCGTTCGGTCGCCGCGCGCTCCTCAGCCTCGATGGTCTCCGGAATCTCTTCCTGCTCGCGACTGGTCTCGCGGAGGAAGTCGTCGACTTCGGCTTTGATCTTTTGAAACTGAGCGAAGCCTTTGAGCGAGTACTCGTCGGGGCTGTTCGACATCTCAAGGAACGCGGTCACGTTGTCCCGCAGCACGCTCCCGCGTTCGGTCTGCGCGACCCGCAGGCGCTCAAAGAGGGTCAGCGCATCCCTGACATCCTGCCGCGCGTTGCGCAATCGCAGATCGAAGGGCAGACGTACGGCTCCGCTCGATTCGGAGCGCGCCCGCGCCCGCGCCTCGTTGTCGAGGCTGCTCAGTGCGATCTGCAACAACAAAAGATTTTTGAGGTTCCCCGCGCTCTGCCGTTCGAGGTTAAGCGCCCGGCCGCTGACCCGCTCCAACTGCTTCACGCTCAGGACGCCAAGCCCGATAATCAGGATCATCAGCAACGCGAAGCCGATCAACAACGGACTCAGCGCGGGCGCGAGCGAAAGGCGCTCGGTGGCTGAGGGCGGCTGGTTGCGTGTGAAGCGACCACGCAGCAGCGCTGGCGGGAACCGCACGCCGAGCCGGGCCGCGCGCGGGCGACTGTAGACGACCCGCCCACTCTCCTCGTGCTCATCCTCCGCCTTTGGTTGCTCTTCTTCGATCATGAATTGGTTCGAGACCCGCGACTGTCAGATCAGCATCTCAAGATGCAACACGGCGACGGGAAAGTATCCGCGGCCTTAAAAGTGACAGGTGACAAGTGACAGGTGACAAGTAAGGAGTTCGGGTCACGCAAGTGTTGCCCACCCACGCTGATTTGATTGGCGCGAATTGTTAGCTGACATTGTGACCGCGGGCCGTACAGAAATCTCAACCGTCCCGTCACCTGTCACCTGTCACCTGTCACTCATTTTGCATCCATCCAATTGTCGCCGATGCCGACTTCAACTTCCAGCGGGACATCGAGTTCGACCGCTGATTCCATCTCGCGCTTCAACAGCGTCGCGACCCGCTCGGTTTCCTCCACTGGGGCTTCGATCAGCAATTCATCATGCACCTGCATCACCATCCGCGCACGCAAATTCTCGCGCCGCAGCGCCTCATCAACTTTCAACATCGCAATCTTCACGATGTCACTCGCTGTCGCTTGGATTGGCATATTAATGGCTTCACGTTCGGCGCGCGCGCGTACCTGTCCGTTGCGGTCGTTGATGGTCGGGAGCGGGCGGATGCGTCCATAGATCGAACGCATCAAACCGTCGCGCCGCGCCTGCTCCGGCACCTCGTCCATGAAGCGGCGGACGCCCGTGTAGGTTTTGTAAAAATCGTCGATGACCAGCTTCGCCTCCTTGCGCGAAATGCCGACGCGCTGCGAGAGGCCGAACGGCTCGACCGCGTAGGCAATCGCGAAGTTGACGATCTTCGCGAAGCGACGCTTCTCCTTCAACTCCTCCGGCGTCTTCGCACCGAAGACGAGCCGCGCGGTGCGGGCGTGGATGTCTTCGCCCTTCTGAAATGCGTCGAGCATCAGCTCATCACGCGTGATGTGCGCGAGCAGGCGCAGTTCAAGTTGCGAATAATCCGCCGCGACGAACTTGTGGCCCGCTTCGGGGACGAACGCGCGACGGATGCGCCGGCCAAGCTCGGTGCGGATCGGGATATTTTGTAAGTTCGGTTCCGAACTACTCAATCTTCCAGTCGCCGTCACGGTTTGGTTAAGCTGACTGTGGATGCGTCCGTCGGGGCCGAGTTGGTGCGGCAAAGCGTCGGTGTAGACGGTCTTCAGCTTATCAAGCTCGCGGTACTCGATGATGAGTCGCGGCAACTCGTACTTCTGCGCCAGCTCATCAAGCACCGCGCGGCTGGTCGAGACCTGGCCGGTCGAAGTCTTTCTGCCGGAACTGATGTTCAACTCTTCCAGGACTTCGCCGACCTGCTTCGGCGAGCTGATTTTGAACTCGCGCCCGGCAAGCTTGTGGATCTGCTCGGTGAGCTTCGCAAGTTCGCTGCCGAATAACTCCGACAGCCCGCCGAGCACCGACGTGTCGACGCGCAATCCCGCCTGCTCCATCCTGTAAAGCAGCGGCGCGAGCGGTAGTTCCATCTCGGTGTAAATCGACTCCAGCCCTTGTTCGAGAACGCGCCCGTGCAGCACGTCGGCGACCTGCGCGGTGTAGTCGGCGGTTTCGGCGGTGCGCCACTGCGTTTCAGTCCAACTTTCATCGGGCGGCTCCGTCCAACCATCCGCACCGATGGCCTCGCGCGCCAAATCGCTCAACTCATAACGGCTGCGGATCGGGTCAAGTAAGTAAGCCGCGAGCAGCGTGTCATCGGTGACGCCTTCGAGCTCGACCCTAAGCGGTGCGAGCAGCGCGACCGCGCGCTTCAAATCGTGCACGGACTTGGCGAGGAGACCGTTTGCGAGCACGTCGCGCAGCAACCCGACGGCGTGATCGCGCCCGCCCTCGAATTCGTCAAAGTCGATGAAGGCGGACGTGTGTGGCGTGGATGAGATAGCGATGCCGGAAGCGGTTGTTTGCTCGCGCGCCGCGCTGTGCTGCTCGCCCGCCCCGGCGGGAGCCGAATCAGCGGAAGCGGCGATGGCGAACGCCCAGTGCTCGGCTTCCCATAATTTGCGGACGAACGATTCAAGCTCGGCGCTCTTCGTCAGCTTGCGGTAATTGCGCGACACGGCGACGCCTTCGACATGCGCCGCCGCGTCGGCGAACTCGCGCGTCAACGATTGAAATTCAAGTTCGCGGAAAAGGGTGTATGCGGCGGCGCGATCCGGCGTCCGGTGTCTGATTCGTTCGAGGTCGAGTTCAATCGAAACGTCGGTCTTGATCGTCGCCAAATCCTTCGACTGGCGAATGATGTCGGCGTTATCGCGCAGGGCTTCGCGGTAAGTTTTATGCTTGACCTGCTCCCAATTCTCCAGCGCGTGCTCGATTGAGCCAAGTTGTTTGACGATTTGCACCGCGCCCTTCGCGCCAATGCCGGGCGCGCCCGGAATGTTGTCAACCGCGTCGCCCATCAAACCGAGCAGATCAACGATCTGCGCCGGCGGGACGCCGAACTTGGCCTCGACCCATTCTTCGTCGCACCATTCGATGGGCGGCACCGGCTCTTTGCGCTTCACGCTCTGCGAATTCTGGCGCATGCAAGTAATGAGCGGGTCGCGCACCAGTTGGCACATGTCCTTGTCGTTCGAGACGATCACCGCCTGCAAGCCCTTCGCCGCCGACTGAACCGCGAGCGTGCCGATGACGTCATCGGCCTCGAAGCCGGGCACGTTCAGGATCGGGATGCTGAACGCTTCGCATACGCGCTTGATGAAAGGGATTTGCGACTGCAACTCGTCGGGCATCTCGGCGCGGTTCGCCTTGTAGTCGGCGTATGAGTCATGGCGGAAGGTCGGCACTTCCGACTCGAAGACGGCGGCGATGTAGTGCGGCTTTTCGTCGGCGAGCAGTTTGCGCAGCATGTTGGTGAAAACGAAGACGGCCTGCGTGACCTGCCCGCGGCTGTTGGTCAGCGGTTCGACGCGCCCGCTCATCGGCGCGAAGAACGCGCGGAAGATGTGCGACATCGAGTCGATCAGGAAAACTCGCTCGGTCGGTTCCGTCAGCGGCGAGGACTTTTTCGGTGGCATATATTTAGAGTGACAGGTGACAGGTGACGGGTGACAGGACAGGCATCAAGCGATTGCCGATTGCCGATTGAAGAAGAAATTGAGTCGCTTTATTAATCCGCAATCACCAATCCGCAATCATCCTGTCACCTGTCACCCGTCACTTTTATCAGAAGGCTGCCGCGCCTGCTTCGGCGACCGCATGATCCTGCTCGCCGGAGCCGCCGCTGACGCCGATGGCGCCAACCACTTTGCCGTCGCGCTTGAGTGGAATACCACCTGCGAAGATCATGATTCGCCCATCGTTTGAGGCGTGGATGCCGAAGAACTGGCCGCCGGATTGAGAGTGTTCGGCGAGGTCTTTGGTAGCAATGTCGAAGGCGCGCGACGTGTACGCCTTCTTGATCGAGATGTCGATGCTGCCGATCCACGCATTGTCCATCCGCACGTGCGCGACGAGGTTGCCGCCCGCGTCGGCGACCGCGATGTTCATCGGCTGGCCGACCTCGCCCGCCCTTTTCTCCGCCGCCGCGATGATCCGGCGCGCGTCGTTAAGTGTCATCATTCTGGTTTGCTCCTTAATGTTTAATTGAATTTGATGTGCCGTTAATTTTGCGGATTGTACCTTCCGCGCGTCAGACCGGCAATCACTCGCTTCCAAAGTGTAAGTTGACAGGTCTGCGTAAGCATCCGTAAAGTGTGCTCAGAAGCTATCTGAAAAGATCAGCCAGCCGACGCTCTCACATCACTTTTTACCATTCGGCGAGGAAGTTGGAGCAGGCGTCGGCGGACGCACGACCGCGCAAGGATATGTTGGCGACAATCTGCGCCAAAAATGGGCGCTACTCGAAAGGGATAGCGAGACTGGCTTGGACTATTGCTCCGGGCGAGTCTCTGCCCTACGAAACTAACGCTACTCTGTACATCGAAAAAGCTGGCAGCTTTGATAAGACAAGTCAGAGTTGGGATACGATCAGGCAGGCTTCGCCGGTGTGGTTGCAAGTAACGCTTGAAACTTGGGCGGTCAACATCAAGCCTCGTGTTGATCCAAAGAACCTTGAGTTCGGTAAGATGCTTCGGCGACGTTGGCAACAAGTCGGCGAGTTACAACTTGAACATCTAACATCCGAGCCGATGCTGTTAGACTTCTCATCTTTCACCTTGAACAACACCGCACGTAAGAGAAGTTCGGAGAGTCGGCAGCGATAATGCGGGATTATGTTTGGCTGGAAAGCGACGAGACATAGTTACGATTATCGTCCGTCACACTTCGCGCGCGCACTCGTTCCTCGCACCGCGTCGGCGCGGGTAGCGCAGCGTCTACAATGGCAGGTGTACGATGCGGTTATTCCATTCTTCCGGCGTCGAGGCATGCCAGATTAAGAGCAGTTCTTCCACCGCCGCCGCTATCGCCAGGTGCTGCGGCACGATCACGACACCCGGACTCGGCTGACTCTGGATGAATTCGGCGAAGTGCCGCGGCAGCGTCCGCTTGTCGTGTGAGACGAGGATGCGCCCGTCGCGCGCGGCCACCACTAACACTTCCAGGTCGGGGAGTCCTTCCAACTGCGCCGCGTTCGCTGGCTGAAAGTCCAGCCCCGGTTCTCGACGGCGTGCGGCTGTCACAATGGCGTGCTTGAGATCAGCGTCGGCCTGAAAGCGGATCGTCATGCGGCATCGGCCTCATGCTGGCGGCGCGCCTCGGCCATCTTCTGATAGAACATCGGGTCGGCAGCCCGCGCCGCTTCTCGCATCCGCGTGAACGCGGCTTCGCCCGCTTTGATGTACTCGTCCAACTCGGCCTGCCGTGCCAGATAAAAAGCAATCGCCCCATAGACTTGTTCGAGCTTAAGCGTCGGGAACGACTGCGCGATGGTTTCCGGCGACTCGCCCTGCCAGAAGCCGTAGATGATCGAGTCGAGCGAGACGCGGCTGCCCGCCACGCGGTAAGCTCCGTCTGCGTAAGTCACGTATTCTTGGTTCACGGTATTTCCTCTCGTGAAGCGCGCCCAAGACAAACGGCCTCACAATTTGTTCAACGGTTGGTGTCTGGTGTCAAAGGCTTAGAGCTGCGTCGCCATCGGATTATACTGCATCTTCCGTTTAGCTGCCGCTGGTCACGGCGGCGCGTTCTTTGACAAAGAAGATCAAAGATCACGCGCACGGGCGCGCGAGAATGCCGCTGCGTGATAACAAACCGCGAGTGGGTAAAAGACCAACCGCATCGCTGCTTGCCCGACCGGTGTCAAGATAGCTTTGGCCTCTTGGTCCTTGTATTGAACCTGCTCTATTTTCTCGATGGGCAATTTCGATGAAAGTAGTCTTGCCAGCTCTCGGCTGGTTTGATGGATAAACTCGGTGTAAATTTCTGTCATGGCAATGCCCGCCTCTAACTGGTTGTCTTCCGCAACATCAGTTGACAGAGGTTCAAAGACATTGCCTTTTTCATTACCGAATATTTCCGGTCACAGTCCTTCCAAAGTTTTGGTACTTCCTCATTGATGAGATGTGCGCAGAGGTCAGTGCCGCCTGCGATAGCTTGGGCGGATGTGCCGTCGAAGAACCCGTCCAAGCTATCGCGGGCGATACTGACCTTCCCTCTCGATTAAGATATGTACCCAGGCAAAAGTTTTTCGGGATGAGGGTTGAATGAACTAGATGTCAGATGTCAGATGTTGGGCAGCACATCTATCTATCTTGACTAACATCCAACATCTAACATCTGTTCCGACTGGCTTTCACTTTTGCCTTTGACCTTTTTACTTTTGCCTTAATACTTACCTGTTGGGTGTCACGACATCGTGGACACAAAAGTGTCACGACATCATGGACAGTTTAATTGAGCTGGGGTGTCACGACATCGTAGACACTTTTCTCAAAAGCCAATAAACATAGGGCTTTTG
>JACDEG010000062.1 GCA_013816505.1 Pyrinomonadaceae bacterium
ATATTCATTAGGAGAAACGGCGAGCGGCACGCCGCGCGAAACCGTGGCAGTAATTTTTCGTCCACGGTGTTCACCGTATATCAGTAGTAGTCAAAGGAAACGCCATATGACTTTTATGTTCAGCGAAGACCTTTTGAAATTGGCGGCGCTAAAATGTTAAGGGCTTGAGCAAAAGTAGTTCGGTCTGATGATTTAGAATCGGCGCTTCATGCCCACAACGACCGGCGTGCCCGACGCTCGAATCGTCGGCAGAAACTCACACAGTGGAACAACTAACTTTGTCAGCCGCCGTAGACAGACAAGTCGGAAGGAGCATTTAATGCGTCGCCTACTTCACAACATCCTAGCACTGTCCGTGGTACTGCTGATTGTCTCTGCCGAAGCCCGTGCAGACAAACTGGACGAATTCATCCGGGAGCAAATGCGCAAGCGACATCTCCCCGGTCTCTCTCTTGTCATCATTCAAGACGGCAAAATCGTCAAGGCCAAGGGCTACGGCGTGACGAAGAAGGGCGGCAAAATTCCGGTCACCCCGTCCACGCTGTTCCAGGCCGGCTCCATCAGCAAGCCCGTAGCGGCGGTCGGCGCGCTCCGCCTGGTAGATCGCGGACGGCTGTCGCTTGACGAGGACGTGAACACAAAACTCGTCACATGGAAAGTGCCGGAGAATGAGTACATGAAGGAGAAGAAGGTCACCCTGCGGGGACTGCTCAGCCACACGGCGGGGCTGACGGTTCACGGCTTCCCCGGCTATGAAGTGGGCGGCACTGTCCCCACGCTGGCGCAGATACTCGACGGCGAAAAGCCGACCAACACGGCCGCCATCCGCGTCGATGTTGCGCCGGGCAGTCGCTGGAGCTACTCCGGGGGCGGCTACACGGTGATGCAGCAGTTAGTGCTGGACGTGACGGGCAGAGCGTACCCGCTGTACATGGGCGAGGCCGTGTTGGAACCGCTCGGGATGAACGAAAGCACCTTTGAGCAACCGCTTCCGGGCGCGAAGGCGAAGGTGACCGCGACCGGGCATTATCAGGATAGGAGTCTGGTCAAAGGCAGGTGGCACATCTACCCGGAGATGGCGGCGGCGGGGCTGTGGGCGACGCCATCCGACCTGGCGCGCTTTGCCATCGGCGTGCAACACGCTTATGCCGGTAAGCCAGGTGCGATTCTCTCTCGCCAGATGACACTTGAGATGCTGACCAAGCTGAAGAACAACTACGGGCTGGGCGTGGGCTTAGATGGAGAAGGGCGAACGCTGCGCTTCGCTCACGGCGGGCGCGACGAAGGTTTCGATGCCATGATGATGGCCTACGCGGAGACCGGGCAGGGCGCGGTCATCATGATCAATGCTAACGACAACTCCCGGATGGTATCCCGGATTCTGAGTCTCATCGCCTGTGAGTACAGTTGGCCCGACTACCCGACATCCGTCCCCACGAAGCGCCCGGTTGCAAATGTGGATGCCAAGACGCTAGACGCATATGCGGGGCGCTACGAGTTCGCCAACAACCAGATGCTCACCATCGCCGCTGGTAAGGGGCGGCTGTTCACACATGAGGGCGGGTTCGAGGACGAGGAGTTCGTGCCCGAAAGCGTGACGAGTTTTCTCTCCGCCGAGCGTGACGCGCAGATCACGTTCACGAAGAACGCAAGTGGCGAGGTGACAGGGTTCGTGTGGAAGAGAGGGACGGAGGAGAAGCGTGTGCCGCGCATCGGCCCGCTCGCCCGCTCCATCAAGCCACAACCCGACCCCAACCCAATCCTCAGTCGCGCGGTTGAAGCGGCACTAAGTGCGTTTGCCGAGGGAGGTAAATCGGTAGAGGAAGTGCCCGGCGTTACGCCCGGCGCGCGTAAGCAATTCGGCCGCGGCACCCCTGCTCTCGCAGGAATGAAGTCACTGTCGTTCGTCGCCGAGTATGACGTGCAGCAGCAAGGGATTGAGCGGCATGAAGGCAAAGTGGGGCGTGTGCTTTACTACAAACTGGTCACGGACAAAGCTGTTCGCTACGTGCTCATCCACCTGACCGCCGAGGGCCTCGTTACCGACTACGACGTAGTGGACGATTAGACAAGCAGAGGGGAAAAGGTAAACGGGTAAAGGGGTAATAAGCAGTAAGACCGCTTAATATTAGTGAACGTGAATTTACTTTCACCTTTCCAGGTAAGACGCGCCGGTTAAACCAGGAATCGCTTTTCAGAAAGTCACAAAAGCAAAGCTTACGAAGATGATGGTGCACGCCTTCAACATTTGAAAGGAAGATTATGATGCGGGAAATGAAGATGCTTCTCTCCTTCGCGTTCACATTGGTGATCGCAGGTGTGGCGTGTGCCGGCCACCGAAGTTCGTCGCCGGCGCAGGCCGCCGGTACAACATCCACCGCCCAGTCTCCGTCCGCGGCGCAAGGTAAGCCGTTCATCCCGGTCGAAGGCGCTGACCTAGTTTCTAAGATTGATGCCGCGATGAAGAAAGCGCGTGTGGGTTCTTCGCCGACACCCTTCTGGACGGCCTACGGTTTTGACGTGCGGCCCGGCGTCGGCGTCGACGCAAATGTCCGAGAGTTTCATGGTTCAATGCAGAGTTGGGACAGCGACACGAACGTCGTCGTCGGCACCTCGCGGGGGATGACCGTCGAGACGCGCCACCTCGGCGTATTTCTGTTGCGCGACGCGAACAGCGGCGCCATCACGCGCGTGGAGGTTTACAACCTTGAACGACCTCGCGAGTACGGCGGCCATCCCGTCTACTGGCTCGGCAGGGCGGCCAATGAAGAGAGTTTGAATTTTCTGCGCAGCCTCGCCGAATCAAGCCAGACTCCTTTAGCAAACGAGCACGCCACACTCGCCATCGCGTTGCATGATGATCCGCGCGTCGCCGACATCCTTAAGAACTTTGTGCGCAAATCAACCAATCCACGCACGCGCTCGACCTCCGTCTTCTGGCTGGGGCAGACTGGCGGCGAGCACGTTTTTCTGGCCGACCTGGTACGCAACGAACAGGAGAGCGATCAATTCCGCCGTCACGCGGCACACGCCGTCGGACAGAGCCGCGACCCGTCGGCACTCGTGACACTGCAAAGCCTGTACGAATCAATCGCGCGAAAAGACGTCAAGCGCGGAATCATCCATGCTGTGGCGGACAATGAAAATAAGGACGCGGCGTACGCCTTTCTGCTCAAAGTGGCGAAGACAGATGTGGATCGGGACGCGAGGAAACAAGCGATTCACCGACTCGGCGACACGAAACGCGAGACGGTCATTGACGAGTTGATGAAGATTTACGCCGGCGAGAATGACACTGACATCAAGCGTCAGGTATTGCATGCGCTGTCACAGATCAAAAGCCCACGCGCGGAAGCGAAACTTTTGGAAATTGCCCGCACCAGCGAGCATCCTGAATTGCGCAAAAACGCGATTCATTGGCTGGGCCAGAATGGCACCGACCCGATGGTTGGTGAGTTAATGCGGCTGTATGAAGCAGAGCGCGTGACGGATGTGAAGAAGCACATCGTGCATGCCCTCGCTCAAATGAAAAGCGCGCGCGCCGAAGACAAGCTCTTCGAAATCGCGCGTGGAAGCGACAGCGTCGAAATGCGCCGACAAGCGATTCACCGGATCGGCGAAAAAGCGGGACGGCGCAGCCTGGAACTTCTCCGTGACACCGTCGATAGTTCCGGCGCCGCTGCCGAGATACAGATGCAGGCGGTGCACGCCATCGGCGAGCGTCCCCCCGACGAAGCGATTCCGCTGCTCATCAAAATCGCCAAGACCCACGCGAACGCGGCGGTACGCAAAAGGGCCATCCACCGCCTCGGCGAAACAGGCGATCCGCGCGCCCTTGAATTCTTCAGGGAAGTGTTAACGAAGTGAATGCTCTCGGACTTCTTCGGAACACAGAATACAGGACACGGTAGCACACGTTTCGACGCTCAACTCTCTCTGTGTCTTCTGTCCCCGGTCTCGATTCAGCGACAATCTTCGGTGGCCGCAGGCGCTGCCTTGTTAAGCTTCACGTTCCCGTCAAAGGAATCGAGCGTGAGGTGGGCTTGTCCATTGCCGTAGCGACCGACAAGGCGACGGTTGATCGGATCGTTAATCGTATTCTGAGCAATTCTTAAAGGAAGGGTTGCTTCAACGGTCCCACGGTAAGACGAAAGGACTGCCGTGAATCCGGCAGGCGTGGAGCTTAAAAACATCTCGACCAATCCCGACATGGATTTCAGATGGTAACGGCCATCTTTGCGTATATCACCCGTGAATCGAATATCGCTACCCGTGGTTGTCGCATCAATATCACCGCCGATGCCCACCAAGCGAATGGAGCCGTCCGTGTTGCCGACGTTGACTCTGCCGCGCACACACCGTATCTCGACATTGCCGCTGATGGAGATAACACGGACATCACTACCAGCCTTGCGCACCGCAATTGACCCGCTCGTGGTAATAACGTCGACTAGCCCGCGGACCTCCCCGACTTCGACAGCGCCGCTCTTGGTGCGTACTTCAGCCGAACCAACATTATTTAGCTTGATCGTGCTCTTTCCTCCGTTGACGGCAACATGCGTCTCAACCCCGCTGACCTCGACATCGCTCCGGTAAACTTCGATCACCTCGATCTCGGCATAGCGCGGAACCTTCACCTCAAGATGAATCTCTTGCCGATGCATGACAAAGGACGGTGACCTCAGTCCGTCAGACCGGTCAGGTGGAGTGATGGAGGGAATCTGTTGCTGAGCGGGAGACGCCGGTGGCGCTGATGGAGCCGGGGAACCGGGAGCGACTACGCTGGCGGGCGAATTGTTGGGCGCGGCAGCGCTTCTTGCCTCGCGCTCTTCCCTCTTCGCCTCCGACTCCTTTAGTCGCCGCTCCAGCCTCTCTGTTCCTCGCTTGTGGGAATTCAGAATGAGGGCTTTCATCTCGTCGAGTCGCTCCGTCAGGAACCCTTCGGCGGCGTAGTCCGCTTTTAGTGAAAAGCTGGTGCCCGATGAGTCTGTGTTGACTCTCGTGCGCACATACTCGATGCCACTTTCGCTGACCGCCCGTGCCTCAACCGTATCGCGATCCCATCCGATGACGGTGATGCGTCCGGTGGTGCGATTACCGACAGCGACTTTCGCGCCGCGCGGCAACTTGAAACTGACCAGCCCTGAATCGTCCTGCACGCTTGCCGGCTCAGCCGTCCTCACATCCTGCACAGCGAGAGATGGTCGCGCCGTGACTATCACGCGCCCGACCGCCGCCACGAAGCAGAGCATCGCGGCGAGCGGCAGAATCAGTGGATGGATGGACAGAAATTTTCTCATCTTCTGGTTAGTTGCCGATCATCTCCCGCAAGACTTCCACCTTCTTTGCGTAAGCCGTCAACATATATTGCACGGCGACGGGGTCGTCCGGATGCTCGCGCACCGCGCGACGGGTGCCGTTGATTGTGCGATCAATGGCGGCGAGAGTTTCTTTGAATCGCACTTCCGTTTCAGGATCAAGCCGCGAGCGGCGTCGGTTAGCATCGTGCGACAGGAGCGCGATGGCCGCGACGTACTTTCGTTCAGCATCCCGGATGAGTTCATCGGTTGTGGAATCGCGGCGGGTTGACGGTTTACGATTCGAACGCCGGGCGACTTCTTTGATCGTGGACGACATCACCTCGTTCCGTCTGTCGAGGCGATTAGAACTTCCCCCCGGCGGCTGATCATGGCTCCCGCCCATGTGACCCACTTGCGTGCCGCCTCTGTCGTCTCCGGCGGATGTGTTCATCTCGCCATCTTTGCTCGGTGATACGGCGGACGGCACGACTGCGCCGTCGCCTTGAGAGACAGATGCGCGGTCAGGTAGCTCATGATTAAAAGACGTAAACTTCATCACACCGACGGTCAGCCCGATGGCGGCGAGCACAAGCAGAGCCGTTAAGGTCGGGCTGAAGCGCGGAGCGTTGAGCATGCCGAAAGCGGCGTGCAGCCACCGTCGTGGCACCGCGAAGTTACCGGCGGTGCGTGCCACCTTTTGTTCGGCGACCCGTCTGAGGACATCGTTCCAGAATGAAGGGTCGGTCGCTCCATCACACTTATAACCTAAATATAAATCCTGCTCACGGCGCAGCTTTTCATATGTGCTCGCACAGGACGGGCAGGCGGACAGGTGCGAATGCACGAGGTCCGTGGTCGGTTGACTCAACTCTCTGTCAAGGTATAAATCGAGCAGCGGTAAGCACTCTCTACAAATCATTTTCCGCTCCCAGGTAAAGACTCAGGCGACGACGCAACTCGGCCCTCGCGCGGTAAAGATCATTTCTGATTTTCGGCAGCGAAAATCCTGTGATCTCAGAAATGTCTTCGTAACTATGCTGCTGATAAACCTTCAGTGTAAAGACGAGGCGTTTATCTTCGTCCAGCGCATCAAGCGCCCGGCGCATCACGCTCCGAAGTTCTTTATCCAGCAAAATCTTATCAGGAGAGAACTGCCGGTCGCTGACCTCCAGCGCTTGAGAGCAATCGACATTAAGCGCCTCGTGACGCCGCGAGCGGACCGATTCACGGGCGACATTCCTGGCGATACCGAAGAGCCACGTCGCCAGCTTCGCTTCATCGCGGAGTGTGCCGATGCTCCTGTAGGCGCGCACGAAAGTCTCCTGCGCAAGCTCTTCAGCGAGTTCCCGCCGGTTAACCATGTAAAAGATGAAGCTGATGACAGGTCGTGTGTAGCGCTCGAAGATGGCACGGAAAGCCTCCTCGTCGCCACGGCGGGCACGCTCAATCAGTTCTTCGGAACAGTTCATCGACGCTCCGGCGAACGTGCTCGCCTTGCCCACTAGCCCCATTACGCCCATCGCTGGCCGCTCCATCCTTCACCTGAATTAGTGACAGGTGACAAGTGACAGGACAGCACCAAGCAATTGCGGATTGAAGAACCAGCAGAGTCTATTTCAATCCGCATTCCGCAATTATCCTGTCACCTGTCACCTGTTACCTGTCACGATCGCAGAGTCTACCTGGCTCTGACTTTGAGCAGCATCCCACGGTAGAGTCCGTCGTGCAGCTTTTCTGCCAGGTCAGGGTCGAGAAGCATCAGCAGTTTATACTCCACCAGCGCGGCATCCCTCTCATGCCGCGCAACATTTATCGCCCCCATGTTGAAATGCGCCGCGGCGTAACTGGGTCGGATGCGTATCGCCTGACGGAAACACTCTGAGGCATCCTGGTAACGACCCGCGAGGTAATACGCTACCCCGAGGCTGTTGTGAGCCTCCGCGTGATCCGGTTCTAAACGGATCGCACGCTTGAGAGAAATGATGGCATCTCCGTAACGGTTGAGTTGTGCATACGCCGAAGCCAGCAGGATGTGCGCCTGCGTCATCTGCGGCATGTGGCGCACCGCCTGTTGGTACGAGACGACGGCATCCGCGTACCTGCCCGAATCGAAAAGTATAGAGCCGAGGTTGTTGTGTGCCCAGGCGTAATCAAGCTTGAGGCGGATCGCCTGCCTGAGTGGGGCGACAGCCTCTTCGAGGCGTTCCAGCCTATAGTATGTGCTTCCGAGATTGTAGTGCGCTTCGGCGAAATCAGGCTTCAGATGTATCGCCCTCTTGTGCGCCTCCAGGGCTTCAACGTAATGTCCGATTCTTCCGCACACCACACCCAGATCGTTGTACGCAAGGGCATAGTCAGGCTTGAGGCGAATCGCCTCCCTGAAGGCTTCGACGGCGTCCCTGAACCGGCCCATCTCATAGTGCCGCAAACCCCTCTCGCGGAAAGTCCGCGCCTCATCCGTCTGCGCCGAAGCATTCACTACGAGAATGAGAAAGACCAACGGGAAAATAGATACTCGCTTCATGTTAACCTCTTTGAAACTGGCGACTCACGTTTCGCTGTTGGTGCTTGCAAGCCCCATGACGCTGTATAGATAGTTAGTGACTTCAGAGCTTTAAATATCCCAAAAATCTTTTTGACTCAGACACCACCGGCTTTATGGCAGGAGAAGAAAGCCGTTGGCGTTGAGGTGTGTGCGTCGGCTGCGGACACATACCGGCTTCGTGGATGAATGGTTCTCTTGATTGCTATATCCCATCAGATTTCTGCGTATCCGTTTTGTCTTCAGCATCCATAGATCGGAACATTTTTTCCGCTTCAAACTCCGAAGATTTATCGACCATTCCAAATTTATCAATACCAACACTGCTCCAGATTCAAATCCATCAAGATTTAACCTTCGCCCTTTCGTTTCACCTCAAAACTAATATCGGGACAATCAACAATCGCCATCGTTGAGCGCGTATCGGCATAGCGGTTGCCCTTTTGAAATTGAGAAATGCGTTGCTTGCTTTCTTGCTGTTCCGGATACGGAACAACCTGATGTGCCTTCAGTGAGCCTTTTACCTTAGTGCCGCTCATGACAGTGAGGCACGTTTCAAAATTCTTCATTATTGAAAAGGAGAAGCGATATGAAACAAACATGCATCAAGGCAGTTTCATCGCTGGTGTTGATTGCGTCCTACAGCGTGATCGCAGTCGGACAGGGAGGCTCGACCGGCTCGCTGGCAGGTACGGTCATGGATCCGGCAGCGTCGGTCGTGGCCGGCGCCACGGTGACGGTCAAGAACAACGCCACCAATCAAGAGTTCACGAGCGTCACGGTGGACAACGGAACTTTCAATGTGCCGGCCCTGCAATCAGGCACCTACACGGTGACCATCGCGGCCCAGGGGTTTAAGCAAACGGTCGTCAGCGATGTCAAAGTGGATGTCGGCAAGCCGTCGAGTATTAACGTCGCTTTGGAAGTGGGCGAGACACAGGAAACAGTCACTATCGTCAGCGCCGGTGCTGAGTTGTTGAATACGCAGAATGCAACTGTCGGCCAGACCATCGTCGGTCGGCAGATCGTTGAACAGCCGCAAGCATCGCGCGCCGCTTTGGACTTGGTGACGCTGCTGCCGGGCGTACAAACTACGGGTCGTCCGCGTACTTCGACGGTCAACGGACTGCCGAAGGGAGCGCTCAACATCACAATTGACGGCACAGACGTACAAGACAATTTGATCAGTTCGAACGACGGCTTTTTCACTTTCGTGCGACCGCGCATCGACGCGGTTGACGAAGTGACGGTATCAACCGCGACGCCCGGCGCGGAAAGCTCAGGTGACGGAGCGGTGCAGATCAAATTCGTGACGCGCGGCGGAACCAACGACTTTCGCGGAAGTCTCTATTGGTATCACCGCAACCCGGCATTGAACGCCAACTACTTTTTCAATAATCAAAATCTGCCGCCCGACCCGAAAACCGGCAAGGCTCCGATCAATCGCAACCTACTCAATCAGTACGGCGGACGTATCGGAGGACCAATCACTATTCCGAAACTTTTCAACGGGCGTGACCGAGCTTTCTTCTTCGTCAACTACGAAGAGTTCCGTCTGCCGGAGCAACAACTCAGACCACGTACGATCTTAAGTCCGTCGGCCCAAACGGGCATGTTTCAGTATGCCGCCGGTGGTGGGATACGAAGCGTCAACCTGCTCCAGTTAGCGGGGGCGAACGGCTTTACTTCAACTGTTGACCCGACCGTTGGATCGCTGCTGGCATCGATTCGCGCGAGCACAAGTCAGGGCGGCGTCCAGGATATTCCCGGCGACCCTAACCGTCAGAACTTCAACTTTGTCGGACAGGGCGGACAAGACCGCTACTTCACGACCGCGCGACTCGACTTCAATTTAACGGACAATCACCACCTGGAAAACATTTGGAACTATCAGGAGTTCGGCGGCAAGACTGACTTTCTCAACTTCATTGACCCCCCGTTTCCTGGCTTTCCGAACACGGGTAGTCAGACTTCACAGCGCTGGTCGAACACCACGGCGCTACGCTCCACGCTGACACCGACGCTCGTTAACGAAGCGCGCTTCGGGATGCTCGGCGGCATTTCGCTGTTTCTGGGTGAAGTCAGTCCGGCACAGTTTGCGAACCAGGGCGGCTTTGATTTGAACCTCAACGACCTCGGAATCACTGATGCGACGGCGCTTGAGCCGAACGCCGGCATCCTGCGTTTCGGTCGCTTCTTCGGCAATACCAGCAACCGCAGAAATTCTCCGAGTTTCAACTTTGCCGACACACTGACGTGGGTCAAAGGCACACACACGTTCAACTTCGGCGGTAACTACAACCTCATCAAATCATTTCAGCAAGACAACAACCAAATCGTTCCTTCGATCAACTTCGGCATCGCGGAGGATGATCCGACCGAACCTCTCTTCACGGCGGCTAACTTTCCCGGTGCCTCAGCGGCTGATGTGGATGTCGCCAAGCAGCTTTACGCGACGCTCACGGGGCGCGTCACCGCGGTTGACAGATTCGCGTTTTTGAATGACGGCAAGTACACGCTGCTCGGCGAACAGATCACGCGCTTTCGCCAACCTCAGTATGCTTTCTTCGTGCAGGACGCATGGCGCGCGCGTCCTAATCTGACGCTCAACATGGGCTTGCGTTGGGAACCGCAACAGGCCCCGACAGCCGAGAACGATAACTTCGCGCGCACAACGTACGCCGATCTGTTCGGCGTCTCCGGCGAAGGCAATCTGTTTAAGCCGGGCACGCTGACGGGCCGCCCGACGCAGTTCACCGCGCTCGGCGTTGAAGAGAAATTATTCAACACCGATTACAACAACTTCGCTCCGAGCGTCGGCGTCGCGTGGAGTCCTGACTGGCAGAGTGGTTTGCTTAACCGCATCTTCGGCAATAATGGGCAGAGCGTGATTCGCGGCGGCTACTCGCTCGCCTTTGTCCGCGAAGGTCTGGCGAACGTCATCACTGTGAGCCAACAAAATCCGGGTGGATTGTTGTCTATCAACAGCGACACGATTGAAGGCACATTACCGATTGGGACACTTTTCCGTGATCGTGCGGCGCTCGCTCCGCCGTCGTTTCCCAATACCCCGACGTATCCTTTTGAAGCAACTCCGTTCGACGCAGCTTTCGGCTTTGATCCAAAATTGAAGACAGGACAGGTGCAATCGTGGAGCATCGGCTTCCAACGCGAAATCGCGAAGGATACGGTGATCGAAGCGCGCTACGTCGGTACACGCGGCAAGGATTTATGGAGACGTTATGATCTCAATGAGATTAACGTTACTGAGAACGGATTCTTAAACGAGTTCAAGCTGGCGCAGGCTAATCTGCAAGCCAACCAGGTGGCCGGACGCGGAAATTCCTTCGCTTACTTCGGCGCCGGAACCAACACCTCGCCGCTGCCGATCACACTCGCCTTCGTCAGCGGAGTTCCCGTCGCGCAGGCCGGTAATCCGTCTCTCTACACCTCAAGCCAATTCAGAAACGCAGCACGTCTCGCCAGTCTTTCACCAAACAATGCGAACCCGGCTCTCGGCAACGCCGGTACTCCCGGCCTCGCCAAGGTTCTCAACGATAACTTCCTCGACAATGCCATCGCGGCAGGACTGCCGGCGAACTTCTTCGTCGTCAATCCGGGCAAGCTCGGCGGCGCATCGCTGACGACGAACGACATCGACACATGGTACGACGGGCTGACGTTTGAATTGCGCCGCCGCCTCTCAGCCGGACTCTTGCTGCAAACCAGCTACACCTTCTCAAAATCTTTAACGAACGCATTCGCTTCGAGTCAGACGGTCTTGAGTCAGCCTTTAACGCTGCGCTCTGAGAATGAAGGACTCGAAAAATTCCGCGGGCCGCAAGACCTGCGTCACTCCTTCAAGGCCAATTGGATTTACGAATTGCCCTTTGGTCGTGGCCGCATGTTTTTAGAAGGCGCGAACGGCTTAACTGATCGTTTGATCGGCGGTTGGGAATTTCACGGCACGGCGCGCGTTCAAAGCGGCCGACCGTTTCAACTCGGCAACGTGCAACTTGTTGGCATGACCCGCGAAGAGTTGCAGCAATCTGTCGACATTCGTCGGAATCCTGAAACGAAGGTGGTGACGTACCTGCCGGACGACATCATTCTCAACACGAGACGAGCCTTCAGTGTTTCGGCGACGAGCGCAAACGGTTATTCGGGTCTCGGCGTCCCGACGGGCCGTTATCTCGCTCCGGCCAACAGTGGTGGCTGCGTGCAGGCTTCCAGAGGTCGGTGCGGGTTCTCTAACTTGATCCTTGAAGGTCCGAGCTTTGTGCGTTTTGACATGAGCGTGATTAAGAAAATCAGATTCACGGAGAACACGAATCTGGAACTGCGTGGAGAGTTCCTGAATGCCTTTAACAACATCAACTTCCTCGTCGGCGGAAGCGCTGCGGTTGATGTGGCTCAAGCTACGGGCACACCGATCTTCCCGAACTACGCCGGTGCAGCTTTTGGAACGACCGGCAATGCGTATCAGGACATTTCGACGACGAACGATCCCGGCGGACGCTTGGTCCAGCTCGTGCTCAGGTTCAACTTCTAACTTTTACAGGTAGAGGAGCGCTGACACGAGCGCTCCTCTACCTTTCTTTACGTTCACGTGCCAAGTTCATCTTCCGACGAATGATTGATGACTGAGGGAGAAATGTATGTTCAATAAACTCATCGCGTTGATAGTTGCCAGTGCGCTGATCGGATTAGTTGTGGTCAAGCCCGTTAGTGCTAACTCAAAAGAAGCGAAGCAGTCGCGTATGGCGGCGAAAGTAAAGGAAGGAATCGGCAGACTCGGCACGGGCGAGGCGGCGCGCGTCGAGGTTAAGTTGCGCGACAAGAAGAAGCTGAAGGGTTATATCAGCGAAGCTGGTGAAAACACTTTTGTCGTCGTGGACGCCAGGTACGGCCCAACGACAGTGGCCTACCCGCAAGTCAAACAGGTCAGGGGTCACAACTTATCGACCGGAGCTAAAGTCGCCATCGGTCTCGGTATCGCCGTCGCCGTGTTGGTCTTTCTACTCGTACTGGAAAACTACGGCTAAGAAGTTCTTCCGCAAGCTGTCGAAGGGTTTGCAGTACGTGCCGCGCGTGATCATCACGGACAAGCGCGAAGAGTTATGGCGCGGCGAAGGCTGAGGTCATGCCCGGAGTAGAGCACCGATAACACAAAGGACTCAACAACCGCGCAGAGAACTGAGCACCAACCGACCAGAGTACGAGAGAAGGTCATGAGACGGTTCAACTCAGTAGGGCACGCACAACGCTTCCTCTCAGCATTTAGCATCATCGCTTCGTACTTCAAACCACGACGACATCTGCTTAAAGCTGAACGCTACCGGGAAGAAATGCAGTCGAGGTTCGGGACATGGAGCGAGGTGAGCTTTGCTCAGATGGCGGCTTGAAGAGGACCAAAGATGAGCCAGGAAGTTGCCGAGAGGGAAGGATTCGAGTTGTTCTGTTATCGATTCCATCGCTACATCAGCTTAAGTTGACAATACCGTGGAAACTACTGAAGTCGAGTAGTAAAGATGCACGTCTCACGAGATCACGGGATCGAGTGATGATGTCCGGTCGTCGGGTCAATAAATCGCACCGTGCTGCCTGCACCCAGCTTCTGCGGGAACACCACGAGCGCCATCTGATCGGGCAGTTTCGCTGACAAGGTGATGAAGCCCTCCAAATCCGGGACCGCATAGAGCGCCGCTCCCAAGTCTTGCGTCGGTGCCGCCCCGGTGGGCGCGCGGATCGATGCGCTCGATCCGCGCAGCCCGTAGCCGCGCCAGTCGCCGGTGAGTTCCTGCGCCGTCGTGCTCAGTGATGATTGAGATACGATGTCCGTTAGATCGACGACGCGATGCAGGTTAACCGTGATGTTGATGATAGTCCACGCCCTCCGCGGGTGCGGCACCACGCCGCCCGCCGACAGGGGCGAACCGAGCAGGGCTTGCACCTCGAACAAGGCGACAAGATGATTCTCCGCCAGATACAGAACTTCGTACTGCGGACTTGCGGTCGCGCCCACGCCGAAGCGGCTCGGAATAGTCTTCGTATGCGACGTGCTGAGGGCGGTCGGCAGGTGATGCGGCTGGATGGCGCGGAACCAAGTGCGGCTCTCCGCCTGAACAGGTAATCCAGCACAGGCGGCGAAGTTCATGAGAAGATGCCGTGGCGGATCGCTCCGATCAGATCGTGAACTCGCTGCCGGTCAGCCTCCACATCGGAGTTCAGCAAATTTATCGGCTCGCGCCCGCCGAGATGATCGTTGGGTGTGATTAGCCAACGGTCGGGGTCGAGGACGACATCGGCGACCTCCCGACGTACCTCGGCGGTCACCGCTTGGGCCGGATCATAGGCAATGTTCTGCATCGGCGTGGACTCCTTAAACTACTTGTCTGGGGCATTCGACCCCGAAAAATATTCTACCGCAACCCTCCGGGTTTGCGGAACCGGGGTGCGCTAACTCTCTGACTTCGGGGGGCGTTTGTTCGCTGCGGCACCGCGTGGTGTGCGAGGTCGGAGAGGTACCATCAACTTAACGATGCCAGCGTGCTGCAACTCTATACGCGCCATACCCGTCGTCGACTATTTGTCGCGGATCAGCACAATGTCATTGATGTTGACACCGCGCTCGCAGACGAAATGCTTCCCGTCGCGTGACCAATCGAAGCGGAATATATGATCCGCCGTGAAGTTAGTCAGAGGCTTTGGCGAACTGCCATCGAGCGGCTGACTCCAGATGTTGGAACCGCCGTCAGCCGTGCCGATATATGTTAGAGCGCGACCATCAGGCGACCATCTGATAGGACTGTTACTTGCGGCCCCCACCTGCTCGAAGAATTTGAGTGGCTCTCCACCCTCCGACGGAATGACCACAATCTTCAGCCTCCGACTGGATTTATCTATCCGAAGACATGCAATCAATTTCCCATCGGGTGAGACGGCAGGCCTTAAGGTATGTTCATAGGTAAGCTGGACGGGTTCGCCGCCGTCTATCGAAACTCTCCACAGAGTAGGGATGCCTTGAAAATAGGAGACGTAAAACACCCATTTGCCGTCCGGCGAAACAGACGGCGTGATTTCGGCTTCACCGCTGGTCAACTGTTTCAAATTTGAGCCGTCAATGTCCATTCTCCAAATATGGCGGCGGCCAGTGCGGCGCGAAACAAAAACTATGAAACGTCCGTCTGGGGAGACAGCCGGGTGGAAGTTTCCAGGTGCGTCAAAGGTGAGTTGCTTCCGCTTGCTCCCGTCTACTTCCATGATCCAGATATTAGTGGCGGTGATCACTGTCGAGGTGTAAACAATTCTGCCATCGGGTGCCACAGACATGCCGTAAATCTCTCCGAGTTTGTCGCCCGCACCATGTGTAATTTTCGTCGCACGGTTCGCGTCCCCATTCGGCACAGCCCAGAAGTTCGCGAGTCTATCGGCCTGCACGGTGACGAGCGTGTTGGAATCAGCCCCGACGCTCACGCTTTGATAGCTGTTGAGATCGTTGGTGATTTTCCGCGCCGCGCCTTCCGGGTAAGTGATGAACCATATCTGGTCGTTGATCACAGGCGTGTCCTGATTCCACGCCGGAAAGATAATCCCGCTTCCATCCCCAAGCCATGCCAACTGGCTGACCCAACCCCATCCTTGTGTCGAGAGGGGTCTTTCAACACCGCTCCTGACGTCGATTCCGACCAGTAATACGTTGGAGTCAGTCGGGGTGGAATTGCTGACCGCGCAGGCAATCGTCTTTCCGTCGGGCGACCAGGATGGCCCGGCGAAAGAGTAGCTGTCAGGTTGCTTGCGTGCGGAAAGCTTTCGTTCAGCATCACCGTCAATGTCGGCGACGATCAATGCCAACTCCATCTGCTCCGGATAACCACGGATAAAAGCATACTGCTTGTTGTCGGGTGAAAACGTGATGGGACTATCGACATCATCTTTGACCTTGACGGGAGTCCCGCCAAGAAAGGGCACTCGATAGAGAATGCCGATGGGTCCTCTGATTTCGCGGGTGATGTAGTAGATGAAATCGCCGTCGCGCGAAAAGGTAAGCCCGTCGTAATCAACTTCAACCGGCGGGAGGATTTCGACATTGCTTGTCGAGGCAACCTGTCTGACCCACAGACTCTGCCCGCCGTCGCCCTCAAGGACGTAACCGACGTGTTTACCATCAGGTGAAATCGCTAAATGTTTCACCTTCCCGGCGTCGGTCAGCTTGGTAATGCTGATACTTGTGAAATGTTCTGTTGCCTTATTGCGAAAAAGATTGTTTGCGAACCATTCCTTGAGGCCGAACGGCAGAGCGATTACTGCGACTACGAACGCAGCAAACGCAAAGGTTAAAGGTTTCTGATGCCGCGTCAGGAAACTTGGATGAGGGATTGAAGCTAGATACGCTGGCTTGCCTTTGCCGGCATTATTAATGATTTCGTCTTGCGCAGCGGCGCGCCCGTTGTGCCTTACATCCTCTTTACTAATGTCTTCCTTTGCAAAACCGTTGTGGTCTGAGTCACTGATTTCTTCTTCGATGATGACCCGCGCGGCTGTGCGGCGTTCGATAATGATGTCTGTGTTTTCGCTTTCAACCTCGCGCACGTGGGCGACAAATCGGTAGCCACGCCGGGGAATCGTCTCGATATACTGCCGCTCAGAGTTGCCTTCACCAAGAGCTTTTCGAAGTAGAGAGATGTTCTGTGCCAAGCTGCTCTCCTCGACGAAGCTGTCCGGCCACAGCGTCTTCATCAAATCATCTTTTTCCAGGACGTGCCCATGATTTTCAACCAGCACCAGTAGAGTGTCGAAGACCTTTGGAGTCAACGGCACAACCTGATTTTTCCGTAGCAGAAGGCGCTCGCCCGGATTCAAATGGAATGGGCCAAATTCGTATAAGTGTAACGGTTGCTTGCTCATGACACTTGATCACATGTCAATCAAAACTTTATCAGGATTTTATCAGAAGTTTTATAAGACATTTAGAAACCACGCCGCATACAGTGCGCGGTCGGGGTGAGTCGGTGCTGCAGGTGTTGAATATCTGTGGAAGGACAGAAGATGCCAAAGCGCCCAAGCTCACCCCGATTCTAATACCAAGCAGCGGGACGCGCAATCAGTACGAACGAGATTTGACCCCGTACTTGTACATCATTTTACGAACAGGGGGATTGCCATAAAGGAATTCATGATTAGAAGAAGAAGAATCGAGATCGTTGCTTCAGCAGAGCAGCGTGTCGTGCTCAGACACGCGGCGGTAAGAGTTGATGTCGGATGTACCGAATGCGGAACCCGCATGGTGACACCTGATGAAGCGGCCATCATCTCCCGCGTTAACACACGGACGATCTACCGCTGGGTGGAAATGGGAGCGGTGCATTTCATGGAGCATAGCGGTCAGCTTTGGGTCTGTCTCAACTCATTGCCTATGAATCCTCAGGGTAGAGAGTCATGAGAAATCAGATGACACCGTAATCGGCAGGCTTAACAGATGAACGGCGAAAGTTTCATCGGAATGAAAGAAGTTGCATTCATTCACAGGAGGTGCTCAGTTGCATGAAAGCGTAGTGATTCAACATGAAAAGCTGCGTCTACACGGAAGTAGATTTGCGAGCGACTCGCAAATTGACCCGGCGTGGAGCAATCGAATCGAGGTGCTACGTATCGTCGCGTTGCTATTGTTGAGAGAAGTTGACACTTTGGGACAAGACTCGCCAACTGATGGCCCGCCGAAGACCAGTCTCGCCGATGAAGTGCGCCATTTCGAGGAAGAGCTGATTCGTAGCGCGCTCATGCGGACCGGTGGTCGACAACGAAGCGCCGCACGTTTACTGGGAATGAAGGTGACTACGTTCCATGCCAAAATCAAGCGCTATAAAATTGATTCAAATGCGAAGGTCGAAGACCTCGCTTCCACGGGGCCACCATTTGAAACGTGAGCTTTGCGTCGATTCGCTGAGGAGCACCAACAAAATACTATCCCTGCTCGCGGACGCCTCGGTATTCATACAGCTTTTCACCTGATTGATGGTGCTGCTGTCTTTCACTTCGACGCTCTCTCTCAGCTGCCGCAACCCGTTGGGTGGTTATATCGAATCTCTCAAAAAATCGGGTACAACGATTAGCAGAGACACCACGGTAATCGGTCAGTTACGTGAGCAGATTCAGTTTTTCAAGAACTGTCTATTTCAAATAGTAGTTGAGGGGTTGTGAGCTTTGGATTTGCGCTGATCTTGTCCAACATCTGTTTGAATTTCTGACGCG
>JACDEG010000466.1 GCA_013816505.1 Pyrinomonadaceae bacterium
ACAGAGGGCGGTGCCGCGACCGAGTGAGCGGCGGGAGGGCGCTAGTAGCGGCAACATCGGCGGCGCGGTGGATGCCACATCATCCGCACCTGCGGCGGCGCCGAGCGCCGTCACCGCCACAAGCGGCGAGTACGCGGTCAAGGCCAGTAAGGAGAACCGCAAGATGTTGGAGGCCGTGACTGTCACCGCTGATGACGAAGTGGTTCGCGTTGCGGGCCGCAAAGTTAAAAACAAGACCTTCTATCAACGCGACGATGTACTGTTTGATGCCGAGTTCAAGGCGGACGCGCGTCTGCCGGAGACGACACTCACGTTCGGAAGCGACGAGTATTTCGCGCTGCTCAAACGCGAACCCGCGCTCGCCGAATTCTTCGCGCTCGGCGAGCGGGTCGTGGTTGTTTACAAGGGGCGTGTCTACCGCGTTAAAGCCGCGACCGAATAAATGGAACCATCCAAGACCTTGAGACGGTCGAGACGGATGTAGAACGCGGGGGCGCTGATAAATGCAGCGCCCCTGTTTGTGTTTGTAGTGAAGGCCACCGTCTCCGAGTCATTGGCTGGATTCCCGCGCCGCACCCGAAACACCTGCCCGCCGTACTTGTTCGCCGCCGGCAATTTCGTGTACAACTTTACGTCAAGCAAACTCAAGGTTTAGTCCCGGCAGAAAGCGCAGTTCCTGCGTTCCATGAACTTTTATCATCACACTGCGAATTTCAGGGAGAAGAGCCGAGGATGAAAACGAAGATGCTCACGCGGAGGTCTCGCCGCCGAAGTATGTGCACGTCGCTGATGTTAATCGGCGGGGGCTTAATGTTACTACTGCTCAGCACCGCCGCGTCGCTGGCAATCCAGGGCGGCTGGGGCGCGGCGCGGCGCGGGCAGGCGGGCAGAGACTTGAACGCCGTCTACTTCGCCGATTCGAAGCGTGGCTGGGCGGCGGGTGATGGCGGCTTCATTATGCACACCGAAGACGGCGGCAAGAGTTGGGTGCGACAGCCAATTGACACTACGGAGGGCATCAATGACGTCTACTTCCGGGACAAAGAGAACGGCTACGTCCTCGCGGGCAGCCGCATCTTCAGCACCGAAGACGGCGGCCTGACGTGGCGCGAGACAATCCGCTTCTCGCCTTCGACGTTCAGTGGTGCGCCGCCGGAGTTGTACAGCGTGCGCTTCGCGGGCAAGAAGAAAGGATGGGTCGTCGGCTCGACCAGCCGCCGCGACATCGTCGTCGATAGCCTGGTGCTTTTCACCGACGACAGCGGCGTGACGTGGCAGCGGCAACTGGTGCCGACGCGCGAAGAGTTAATTCATCTCGACTTCGCCGGCGACCGGCGCGGATGGATCGTCGGCGCGGGGGGCGTCATTCTCCATACGCGCGATGGCGGCCTCAGTTGGACGGCGCAGCACTCGAGCACTGACGCGACGCTGTACCACGTCGATTTCCGCAACGACAACGACGGGTGGGCGGTCGGCCAGCGGGGCACGGTCCTGCGCACCACGGACGGCGGCGAGACGTGGACGGCGGTCAGTGTGCCGCTACGCTCGACGCTGTTGAGTGTCAAGTTTGCGAACGACGGCGACGGCTGGATCGTCGGGCGCGGCGGTGTCATCCTGCGCTCCGGCGATGGCGGGCTGACGTGGGTGCAGCAGCAGAGTGGCACGAAGCAGAACCTCTACGCGCTCTTCATCGAGAAGAAAAACTGCTGGGCGGTCGGCGGGGACGGCATGGTTCTAAAGTATGAAAGATGAACGAACAGTTTTTCAGTTTTTCAGTTTTAAGTTTTGAGCTGAAAACCGAAAACTGAAAACTGCTTACTTCTCGGTCGCTCTCTCGGTTTATTCGTGGCTGAATAATTTTCTTCAATGCTATATCTCGCAAAGAGCACCCTGGCAACGCGACGCGAGGACGGTCGCATCTGAAGAGCCAGCATAGCAAAACCCGAAGGCCGCACTGGGGAAGTGGCCGGGTGGTTAAGGACGGTTCTCCTGTGATTTCCGCCCGGTGTGTTAACTCACACCGGGCGGTTTTTTATTTCTTCGCAGCTTGAGTTATTTCTCGGCGGCGCGCCGTTTGGCCGTCCAAGTGCCGGAGTATCCGCCAGCCTCCCACTTGCCGCGCATCCCGGTGTCAGTCACCTTGCCCGGAAGCTCGAACGGGCGATCCTGATGCGACGCGTCGAGCGTCACGCTGTCGCCGTTGACCGTGATACCGGTGATGTTTAAGTCGACGCCGTCTTTCACTTCGGTGCTCAGCTTATCGCCATCACGCTTGACCGTCATCGTGAACGGAATGGTGCCGGTGTTGTCGACGACCAACTCACATTCGTAGACACCTTAGACGGCCTGCGTTTTGGCCTGTGGCTGAGATTGTGGCGGAGACTGCGGCGGCTGTGTCTGTGTCTGCGCGTAACTAATCGCCGCTGAGGCGAACAGTAACAGCGCGCAGACTAGGGCCAGCCCGCACCGTCTCTTTATTGATTCGATCCTTGGTGAGTGCTCCTTGTATGTGATGTGGCTGTTGCCAGCGGGTGAAAATGAAAGTCGTGATGGTCGAGCCGGGCTGGTCGGGTCTCGTCGGGCGGGCTGCCGTCGACCGTGACGGTTGACCAGTAAGGCGGAACACGCGCCCGTCGGCTAAGCGGCGCGCGTGCCGGAAAAGTTGATCTTCGGGGCGAGCGGGAACTTGATGTTGATCGTCCCCGTCATCTGCTCGCCCGCGGTGCGTCCGTCGACTTTGGCCTCGTAGGTTCGGCCCTGCAACGTCAGCGAGACGGTGGCAGCAAAGCGGTCGCCCTGCTCGTTGATGTCGCTTAACGGCACGTCGCCGAGTTGTGATTTGATATGACCACTCAGTGCGCCATCGTTTCGCTTTAAGGTCAGCGTCGCCGGTTGCTTGCCGAAAGGCGTCATGACTTCGAGCGCCCATGTGCCGTCCATAAAATTCTCTCCTTAAATAATTGCTGTGTTATTTGTTCGAACAACGTTAAGGCGTCGCCGTCTCGCGCACTTGAGCTGGTTCTGATCAACACCCAAATTTTCCAGTAACTGTACAGACCGCTCCGCCGTCCGTCATGGTGGATGGCGATGAAACTCGAGCGCGGGTCGAGTCCGTTGAGGACGCCGGGCATCGTCAAGCACCTCAGCGGCGGCGGCGCCCAGACCGCGCAAGAATCGTTTTAGCGGAGTCGTTTTAGTCGTCGCCTACCGTGTCCGCCACGTTCACCTCTTGACGTTTGCCTGCGCTGTCATACATCTCGATGTCCGCCGCGTAGGAAGCGATTTGGTCGGTAATCGACGCCGCGTCGCCGACAACGACGATAGCGGCACGGTCGGGCGTGACGTGCGCGCGCGCGACGCGGAGCACATCGGTCATCGTTACGGCGTTAACGCGATCACGATAAGTCAGCAGGTAGTCTTCGGGCAGGCCCTGCATCTTGATCTGCATAAACTGGTCAATCAGTCCTTCCTGAGTTTCGAGTCGGATCGGGAAGACGCCGATGAGGTAAGACTTCGCATCGGCTAGTTCCTTGTCCGCGACGGGTACTTCACGGATGCGTTCGAGTTCCATGAAGAACTCTTTGAGAGATGCGCCGGTAACATCCGCGCGGACCTCGGCGGAGGCGCGAAACGTTCCGGCGAACCGGCGGGCGTCGACGCTCGAATACGCGCCGTAGGTGTAGCCCTTCGCTTCGCGCAGGTTCATAAACAAACGCGATGAGGCATTCGCGCCGAGCACGGTGTTCATCACCAGCAGCGGAAAGTAGTCGGGGTGCGTGCGCGTGATGCCGGCGTTGGCGATGACGATGTTAGACTGCGCCGAGCCGGGGCGGTTGACAAGGTAGAGCGAGCGCGCTTCTCGCTCCGGCAGGGGCGGCCATGCGGGCTGCGCGACTTCGCCCGGCTGCCACGCCGCGAACAACTTTTCGACGCGCTTCATCACCGCGTCACGTCTGACGTCGCCGGCGATCAGTAGCACCGCGTTGTTCGGGATGAACGCCGCGCGGTGGAAGCCGGCGAGTTGCTCGCGCGTCATCGCGTTAATGGACTCAACGGTGGGCGACACGACCGCGTACGGGTGTTTGCCGAAGATGACGCGCGCCAGCGTCTCGCTCGCGAGAAAAGAGGGCTGGGCGCGTTGCGCGATCATATTCTGCTGCGTGTTCTGTTTCGTTAGTTGAAGCTCGTCTTCGGGGAACGATGGGCGCAGCGCGACATCAGCCAGCAGTTCGAAAATCGTATTGGCGTAGGATGCGAGCGCCGACGCCGCGACGGTGCTGTAATCAGAGTTGGCCCCGGCGTTGAGCGTCGCGCCGATTCGCGCTACCTCATCGGCGATCTGCCGACTGGTGCGCGACACCGTCCCCTCGGTGAGCATGTGCGTCAGCACGTCGCTTAAGCCGGGCAAGTCCGGCGGGTCGAAAGCGTCGCCGGTGCGAAACGCGAGGCGGATGCTGACGAGCGGCAAGCGCCTCGACTCGATGATGATGACGCGCAGCCCGTTGGGCAACGTCAACTCTTCCGGTGTCGGAATGCTCAGCGTCCGTAAGGGCAGCGGCGCGGGCGGTTGGTGACGAAAGGCTTCAGTCGGATTATCCATCAAGCTCACACAGAACGAGCGGGAGACCAAAGGCGAAGTGCAAAAATCAAAGGTACGATCTTCACGCCCTGCTGCATCTCATCCCGCGCTCGCTATCCTTCCATCCGTGGCGACTCGGTCGGTTGCGGCGACTTCTCCGGTTGCGGCTCGTTCGCTCGTTCGACAGGCGGCGGCGCTTCAGTGGCCGAGGCCGGCAGCGTCGGCGGCTTCGGCGGGACTTGCGGCGGCGGCGCGCCTGGCAGCGACGACTCGCTGGTAATCGACGATGCCGGCACGGCGTCGCGGGCCTCTTCCGGCGATGGCACAATCTCGACCGTCGAATAATTATCGGTCAGGAGGTAACGCGCGAGCGCCGCTTTGATCTCCCCGGGGGTGGCATTCAAGTATCTTTCGAGGTCAGTGTTGAAAAGGTTCGGGTCGCCGTCGTAGAGCGTGTACTCGGCGATGCGCTGCGCGCGGAATAATGACGACTGACGCCCGCGAGTCGTGTCGTTG
>JACDEG010000467.1 GCA_013816505.1 Pyrinomonadaceae bacterium
TACCACGGCGATCTCAATTGTCGGATGGATGCAGCAGCGTACAGAGTTACCGCTCACGTGCGCGCGACGAGCCGTCACTGGTGAGCGGGCGGTGTCGATTACCCATAGGGGTCGAGGCTCACCCGCGCTTTAGTCCAACTAATAGTTGAAGCCGACACGCTGACGCGCGCTCGCTGCGCTGCGCGTCCGCGCACCCCTGCGGGGATGCTCGGATGCGGCTTAACTAAGCGTTATGGTCAGCGACAAGCAGTGCTTCACGAAAAACGGTTTGCCCTTCCCCATGTGATATTGGAGTCAATAGATCCGTTGCTGAATCTTCTATCAGGTTCTCCATCGCCTTGAGATCAGCACGAAAGGCTTCAAGGGACTCGCTCCAATCATCTGCGTTAGCCATCGTCTCAGCAGCAGGCCAGTAACCTTCAGGCCATAAAGGCGAGACATGGTCCGCGTTCCGGCTGAATTCCAGGATGTCCCACTGAGCGATGCGCATATGTTCCAGTAGTTGCAAAGCCGTGTAGGGGATATGTTCCACCCTCTCATTGATCAGTGCGATAGGAAAGTCCGCGACGACGCTTTCAAAATCAATATGCGCGCCCCCGCCGCGCAACAGGTACAGTAGGTGCTCACGCAATGCCTTGTCTCTGTCCATGCTTTTCTCCTCTCGCTTCAGCTTTTCTTAAACTGTGGCCGTGAGTGTCCCACGCTTAATAAGGAGCGCGGATGTAAAATCATGCATTCATCGTTGCGGCGTTCCTCGTTGCGGCTTTCACTGCTCGTCGCTCCTGCTCTCACGTGGGGCTTGCGCCGACGGTTCAGGCAAACCGACGCCGAGATGGTCGTAGTTAAGCGCGGCGTTGAAAAGCAGGAAGAACTCGCCCTGCGTCTGATGCCGCCACATCGGATTGGTGGCGAACAGGACGACGTGGCCGCGCCCGACCGTTACATCCACAACGACGGCGCGGTTCGCCAGTTCCGACCCGCCGGCGAGCATCCCGCTCACCAGTAGATTCTTCTCATCCTTTGCAAAACGCATGACGACGCGTGGGCGCTCCGCGAGCGGCACGAAGAAGGGGCCGAGTTGCAGGCGTTGCTCATCCGTGATCTGTTCTTCGCCGGGGCGCGCGGGCGCTCGTTGTGGTGGTGGCTCCGCCTGCGGCATGGCCTGCACGATGTCTGGATCATCCACACTGCCGCGTCCTGAAGGTCGCGCCCCTGTGCCACTACTACTACTACTGCCCGCGCCCGCACCGCCGCCCGACCCCGTGTTCACTTGAAAGAGCGGAGCTTGGTTGAAATAAACGGGAAGCGTCTCGCCGTAGCCGTAAGCGATCGGGCTTTGGCGGTCTGTGAACATCGCGTTGTAGATGGAGCCGCGCGCTTGCAGTTGCCGCGCCTCTTCAATCTGAACGCCCGTCGTGATGCCGTACTCGACGGGCACGCGTGTGGTGTTCTGAATTGTGATGAAGAGCCCGCCGTCTTGCACGAACCGTTGCAGGTTGGCGACGCCTGCTAGTCCCATGCCGCCGCGCATATCGTCGGTTCGATCAGGTGAAAGGCCGATGTTCGGCGTCAGGGGAGAATCTTTCCACGGAATCGGATCGCCACGCTGTGGGATGCCGTTGACGATTGATTGCGCCGCACCGCCGACGGGCGGGAAGATGATCACGTCGTACTTGTCACGCAAATTCGGCGTGTCACGGACGGTGTGTCCGGAAATGTAGCCGTAAGGAATTTGCAGGCGGTCGAACTCGATGCGATACCAGCCTTCGTTCTGCGTGTTCTGCCATGTGTGCAGGATGGCGATGCGCGGCGTGGTGATTTCATGCATCTTCACCGTAAGGGTTTGGTCAGAGGCAACCGCAGTCAATCCTAACTCCTCGACCGCCGCTTGCAGACGATTGCGCAAATCAGCCGGATTGCCATCGCTCCTGATGATGAACGAGCCCGCGTTAAAGTTCTGCGTGCCGACCTTAAAATCGCTTTCGGCCACGCTCATCCTCACGTCTTTCAGGCGGTAGCGGAGCGTCATGAGCGTGTTCTCCGTATGGTGATGGACGACATACACCGTGGCGGCGCCCGGCGCGCCCATGAGACGCCCGCGCACGCGCGCGTCCTCTTTCAGCATCTCCATCGGCACATTCAGCACGTTGCCGTCTGTGACACGGACGGTCTTGACGTTGCGCATCGCGCCGAGCGTCCAGCCGGTGTCGTCGTAGGGGCGCGGGTCGTTGGCGTTGTAGTACTGCGTGTCCATCATCATATCGGCCATGCGCGAGTACGGCTGATCCATGCGAATGACGTAAGAGCCGGCGGGAAACTTTTGCTCAGTTCCTTTCTGATCCTTGATCGCAAACTCGCGCGTGGCGCGGTGCACCTCGATGCCCATCAAACGCAGCAGGTTGACCGTGTCCGCCGCTTCGACTGGACGCGATACGTCGCCCGGAACTACGTAAGCCGCAGGTCCCTCGTTCGTCGCCTTGGCGACGGCGCGTTTGCTCTTGAGGTAAAAGTTGTGCAGGAATCGCTCGCGGTTGCGCGCCATAAAATTCATCGCGAGCAACACGCCGGACTGTTGCAAATTGACGTTATTGCGAATTGACCACTTGACGCGCGGCAGCGGCGGGTTCGGACGAAACCAGTCGCGCTGAGCCTGCTGCGTGACGGTGCGATCCATCGTATCGGCCCCGCCGTTCCCGAAAGTTTCGTAGAAGCGACCGATGGCGTTATGTCCATTGGCGAGGTAGAACATGTAGTTCGGAGCCCAGCCGTCATAGAAGCCGTGCGTCCAGACGCCGGGCACGCCGCGCTTGGTCAACTCTTCGACTTCGTGGTAGGCGAGCAAGTGCCACTCATCAACGACGATCGGATCGAGCCAAGCGTTGTACGGCCCCGTGCCCGTAGAGGTGTAGAGGAACGGCACGGACTCGTGCAGATCGTGCAAGACTTGCGGGCGGTACTCCAGAAACGTCTTCATCATGTTGCGCGTTAAAGCGAGCGCCATGCCGAGACCGTCGCGGTTGTTATCGTGCGCTACGTACTTGCCCCAGTAGAGAAGATTTGGCGCGTGCTTGCCCGGATTGGCTTTGCGGTAGTTGTAGACATCAACCATTCGGTCGCGCCCGTCCACTTCGACGACGGGCGTGATCAGTATGATCAGGTTGCGGCGTATCTCTTGAATGAAGGGCGTCTCTTCGACGGCGAGACGGTAGGCCAACTCCATCAACATTTCGGGCGAGCCGGTTTCGGGCGAGTGGATCGCCCCCGAAAGCCAGTACATGGCTTTGCCTTCGTCAATCAACTGCCGCGCTTGCGCATCATTCGTCCGTCGTGGGTCGGCGAGCCGCGCGGTTGTCTCTTTGTGGCGCTCGAGGCGCGCGAGATTCGCCTCGTCGCTAACGGCGACGAGGAGTTGTTCGCGCCCCTCCTCGCTGCGTTCGGGCGCGACGAAGACGCGCACGCGCGGGCTCGTCTTTTCCAACTCGCGCATGTAGCGATAAATATCTTTCGTGTAAGTTAACTTGTTCGGCGTGCCAGCGATGTAGCCGAGCACTTTCTCCGGCGTCGGCACGCGCTCAGATGCCGGGAGATGATCGACAAGTTCGGTCAGAAAATATTTTTCGGTAGTGTACTCTTTAATCTTCGCCGTGTAGCCTTCGTCGTTGCGGGGCGCTGCTGTCGCGGCGGGCGTCGTAGTTGCTTTAACAGATTTCTGCGCGACGGCCGTTGAGGCGGCGACGAACAATAACACGCAGGTGAGCGAAGCTGTAAGCGCGCCAATTGACCTGAGCGCGAGGGAGTGTTCTCGATTCATGGGTTTCCTCCATTGAAGACAAACTGAAATAACAATCGGCTTGATCGCTTTTAAGTTGAAGAGCGGAAGGATGATGCGACACGCGCCGCGCCCCAGTCACTCGGCGTGGGCGAGATGTTGGAACAGGATTCAACCTTTCGCTCCAGCGGCCCGGGCGCGCTGAAACCTGCCCCCGCCAGTTCGCGACATGGAGTTGTTCGACGCGGCCTTGAAGGCGGCAACTTACTTGGTTTTTGTCCGGCGACCGTCAGGCTCTTTGGCGATGCCTTTGAACGGCTTGCCGTCTTTTTTGACATCCATAAACTCGCCTTCGTGTGGGCTGTTTGGTTCCTGGTTGCGCTTGACGAAATCTCCGGTCTTTGGATTTTTGACTTGCGTGCGATGATCAACTGCACCTTGGCGAGAACCCTGACCTGTGTTTTTAGCCATCACTGGTTGCTCCGGATGTTGAAAATTGTCCGTCTCGAATGGGAAGGCCCCGTGTTGTGCTAGTAGCGATTGGATACAGTAAGCCGCATGATAAAATTGACTGAATGCTCCACCCACGCCTAGCGATTGAGTTGGTATTTTAACCGAGAGATAAGGAAAACCACATCATTCTGTCGCCATCCGTCGGAGCAGATCAGGTAACTGAAAACATCAAAAGTACACATTAACTTCGCCGTTTTTGCTGGTCTCACACGTCACATGAAGAAGTAACACGTCCGAAAAAATGGAAATTTATTTGTCGTAAAGTGGTAGATGAGGGGGTGCTCAACCGTCTCTATCCTTAGACCTTAAATTTGAATCAAAAGAGTGAGCCTCTGAACGACCCGGTTTGGTGGGTAGTGTTGCAAAAATTATTTTGGGACATGAAGGGTCGTCAAGTGCTTTTTGCTACGCGGCGATCTGGAAGAGCCTCAAGACAAACTTTGCCTGCCCCGCTGCATCGCTTCCCGCTAATCTTTTGACCTGACCTTTACGTATTATGTTGACGGCTTCAATCCCTTCGAGTGTCCGCTCAGCAGTATGAAACGAACCGAAACATTGTGATGCGCGCACCTTCTTTTTGATGAAACGATGATCTTGTTCGATCACGTTATTCAAATATTTAACGCGCTGAAGCTGACAATCCATCGGCAACACCTTCTCTTGTTGTGAAGCACTGAATGCATCAGGGTACGAAGCATTCTTGTCCACATTAATGGAGAGCGGGAGCCTTCGATGATCCGCTCGCATCATCTTCTTAAAGAACCTTTTTGCAGCGCTAATATCGCGTTTGGCGCTTAACATAAATTCAATCG
>JACDEG010000468.1 GCA_013816505.1 Pyrinomonadaceae bacterium
GAGCGAGAGTGGCGTACCTAAAGCCGGAATGGATGCAGGCAGACGTGATCGCATGGCTGGCGGAACAGTACCCGCGTGGACTCGCGGCGCACGGGTTGATTGAAATCGACGAGGCGCTGCTCAACAGCGCGTGATGAATGCTGACAGCCTCCAATTTTGACTGATATGCTTCGCGCCCAAGCTTTGCATATCAGTCTGAGAGGAGAACGGTTCATGCGAGAACTTCTAAGGACAGCGTGGGTGTGGATGGTGATGGTTAGCCTGTGCGCGGGTGCGCTCGCACAAAGCGGCGTACGTAACGGTGGCAGTCAGACGGCAAGATCGAATGATGGCTCACAGCTTGAGGTGAAGAAAGATGAGTTTAGCGGCGCGACCATCGTTCGGCTTAAGGAATTCCCCGTCGCGGTCGCCGCAGATCATGTCTTTAAGCTCACGATGGAAACGAAAGTGAATGACACATCGCCCGCCGCACGGATGCTTTCACATGAACCAAAGGCGGCGCTGGTGTTTACCTCACAGAGCGTCAAGGGACAAGATTTCGGCGACCGTGAATTACACTTTTTGATTGACGGGAAGCCGCTTCGCGCGAGTGTCGCTGCTGAGTCTATTGCGCTTCAATCTGAAGACCCTCGCTTGCGTGTGACTTCTCGTTTGCACGCCGTCATGACTCTGGAAAAACTGCGGCGCGTGGCGGCAGCGCGCGAAGTCAAGATGCGGCTCGGTTTGTTCGAGACGGAGCTCACTTCCGATGTGCGCGCCGCGATGAGAGCGTTTCTGTCGGCGGTCGATGCGGCGGTGCAGAAAGCTCCGTCGAAGGAGAGAGACTAAACCCCATTCATCGAAAAGGAGATGAGGATGATTAACCGAAAGCCTGGCTTCTCTGTGATGACCGGCATCGTGCTCGGCTGCTTATTGATCGCCCCGCTGCCGGCGCAAGCGCAGTGGACGGTGTATGACCCGACTAATCACGTGACGCAAATTGAGCGGATGATTCAGGATGCCGCGCGCTGGCTTGAGACCATCGACAAATACCGGAAAGACATCGAGCACTACGCCAAGATGTACGACAAGGCGGTGGAGCAACTCACAACGCTGAAAGGCGTCCTGAAAACTGTTGATGAGCAATTGGCCCGACACAAGGCGCTCGCCACGCTTGTTGCTGATCTTGGCTCCATCGTGCGTACTTCATTCAAGCTCTACGCTCAACTTGAGAACATGGTACTGCACCGGATGGCGGCACTGAAGCGGATAGATGATCGCCTGAGAAACGGCATCTTCGACATCGAGCAGGATAAGAGAGACTTTGAGCAGTACCTCCGCTCCACGATGGGCCGCTCGAGCAGGGATAGCCTGGCGAATCGGGCGCGCATCGCGGCAACGGATAAACAACTCGCCTACTGGCTTGACGAGATGGAAAAGCTCGAAGCGCAGATCGCCAAAGTCAATGAGCAGTTGAAAGCGGCGGAGAAGACGCTTGCGGCGGAGATGGCGAAGCCTACATCGTTGCGCGTGGAGGTATCGCACATCAACGATCAGATTGTGCAGTTGCAAGCCGTTCTAGCTGCCTTGAATCGTGAACATGCCGCACTGATGGAGAAGATCACGGAGCGGTTAGCGAAACACGGCGCGCGCATTCAGGATATGGAGAACTTCGGGCGCCAGGTGGTCGCTGTGAACGATGCCTGGCGGAGTCTCACCCGCACCCGCGACAAAATCGCTGCCACCCTCGATAAACTCGTCTCCGGTCGGTAAACAGTCCATCGCATCTCACCGAAAGGAACCGCTTCGCCATGTGCCCACCATCCCGCCTCCGCTCCGCGCTCGCCGCGCTGTTCCTCTGCGCGATGTTGGCCTCGCTGAGTCTTCCCGTCCTGGCGCAATCCGCTCCGCCCGGCCACACCCTCGCCGATAACATCGCGGCGCTCAGCGTCCGTGCCGAGCAGGTGCTGCCCGCACTTCAGTATGAATTCGTCGCCCAGGTCGTCACGTGGGCCGAGTGGATCGCCGTCAGCCTCGCCGTCGTCATCAGCCTCTACAGCTTTGCCCGCGTGTGGCGAGAGACCGGCGGCGGCGGCATCGAGATGGTCTACAGCTTTCTCCGCCTCGCCATCTTCCTGTTTCTGGTCGGCAGCGGTCCCTTCCTCGTGCAGCAACTCTATGACATCGGACAGGAAATCGCTCTGGGCAATGAGATGGCCGGGACAGCCGGACGCTCGCTGCTCTTCGAGTTCTACTCCGCGCAGCGTGAGAGCTTCAACGAATCCTACGAAAAGTTCGCCGAAGGCCACTTCACCGTCCAGGTCAATGGCGAGACGCTGGAGTTGGAAGGTGCGCCCGCCAATAGCAGCACCGGTGGACTGCTCGGTGTCGTCTACGATACGGAAGCGACTGTTAAAGACATTGACCGCAAGCTCGATGTCACCGCCTACTCGCTGCCGACATTGTTCTCCGTATTTAATGCGACGCGCTTCATCGTCGATGCCGGTGATCTGTGGCTCATTATCCTCGCCGCCATTCTGATGGTTGCGGCCAAGATGCTCGCCCCTTTCGCGGTCGTGGTCGCGATTGACCAGAAGCTGGCGCATAAGTTTACCTACCCGTACGTGTGGGGCGTGATCGTGCTGACCGTCTTTTGGCCGGCGGTGAGCTATGCGATTCGTGCGCTCGCGTATCTGTTTGGCAACATCGCGATGGCGGTCGGCGATGCTAAGCCGCTCTACGTCTGGGAATCGGCGAGCATGTCGGCGATCCGTGACCCGCTGCAGCATCCGGCGTACACGCTGGCCATTGCGGCCTCCGGGATGTTGTTGATCGGAGCGTGTGTGTGGGTCTCGCCGTTCATTACGGGATGGCTGGTAGCGGGCAAGTTCTATGAAGGAGTCTCGACGATCACCTCCGGCTTCACCGGCGCGATCATCGGCACCGGGGTGGAAGCGTATAGCCAGAGTGCGGCGTCGGCGGTCAATAACCAGGCGGCCCGGGTTCAGGCCGATGCGGGCTACCAGGCCGACGTGACACGCTCGACGGGTGAGTATGCGAGTGCGAACCTGGGCGTGCGCGCCCGGCAGACGATGGCCGTGACCGGAGTGCGTGGCGGTCAGGTAGCGCAACTCGGGCAAATCTACGCGGCGCGCACCAATCAGGTGATGTCGGCGCAAGCGGGGATGCTATTTGGCGTTAACTCGGCGGCATCGACGGCGATGCTGTCCAAGCGGGAGACCTCGACGCGCACCACGCAGGGCATCAGCGACTTGTCGACGGAGCGGCAGAAAGGCTCGATGAACATCGAGAACAGCCGCGCCACCGACACCGAGCGGTGGACGGGCGACAAGATCATCATGGGGACGGACTACCTGGGCAGAACCGTGCGCGGCGACTCCAAACAGGGTTCCACCAGAAGCACGGCGGGGGCAGCCATCGAGGTGCTCGGCGGTGCCGCTGGTCTGCACCAACAGCATCAGTCGATCCAGCACCGGGCCAGTGGACAACAACTCGCGCTGGACCTGGCGACGGACGGGATGATCACCAACCGGCAGGATGCGGCGCGCGGCCACTACCATAATCAGGACGAGTATCTGAGCCAGATGACCGAGAATCATCAGCAGTACGCGGCGGGACAGACGGCCGCCGCCAATGCTGCGGCGGGTCAGGCGGCGGGTGGTGTCAACCGTGGCGCGGCCATTCAGAGGGGCGGCATCAACCGCGGCACTCAGATGGAGTTGCAGGGCAACCGGGTGCGGTTCGATGCACAAGTCAAAGCAGCCGACTTCAACCGTGGGGCGGCGATTCAAGCCGCGAAGTTGCAGGCATTGTCGAACGTGATGAGCACCGTCGGGCGGGCTATCGCCAAGGACATCGAGCATGGCATGTCTCAGCGGTATTAGGGGGACATGCTGGATTTGACGATCAAAGTTCAGAACACCGAAGTGTTCATGTTCCTACTTTTCACAGAAGTACTTCTCTAGTGCTACTGAGTGTGACGAAGCAACATGGGGTGAAAATCCTAGAGCTTATTACTAGAGGTTATTAATACTCGACTTTGTCCATTTTGAATTTTAGAGATATCAACATATTGGGTTCGCCATCCGTGTGATGTCTATATGTTGAGGGCATGTTGAATTAGGTTGAGTTTACTTCAGATGCAGATATCGCTAAATTAGTATGAACTGCAAAAAACCGCCTGTTTTTGAGATTTTGGCTAGCTAGCTTAAAAATGGACAAAGTCGAGTAATAGAAGGTTTTTCACTCCCTACTACTCCGTCACACTCGGTAGATTTCTGTGAGTGCCGAGCTGGGTTATGTCACAATTCATGTCACAATGTTAGCTAAGAGATGCTTACCGCAGGGCGAACGCACGAAAAAAGTTATCTCACTGATGAGGCAAGGATTAAACAAATCCAACAACATCATTTGAAACTTTGAAGTGTAAAAGCTTCAACTACTTACAAATTTAGATGCGTTTGCCCTCAGCGATTCTCGGTTTAGATTTATAAATTCATTATTCACAATGGTTTAAGACTTTTCGGGCCGACTTGCATTTTGTGGCTTATCTCTAATGTCTTCAAAAATTAAACAATGTAAACCGAGAATTGCTGGTTTGCCCTAATGCTTACCGATTACTTTGTCATAATCGGGGCGCAAGCAAAGTTCATGGCTAACGGCTTGCCAAGCATCGGTCGCGCGGACATAAAGATATGCAGCAAGTTTTGCGTCGTTCGAAATGCTTTCATCGTCCTCAAGATCGAGCCGCAGAAAAAACTAAGTTCATTGCATAGCCAAGCCGGATAATGAGATTGCAAAAGCGCAACTTGTTTATCTATCCAAACAAATCTAATTAGTCCGGCTCGCTGAATGTTTTACGCGGGCTTGCCGCAACAATCGCTTTTATTTAGCTTTCATCTTCGCGGGCAATGGCATTATCCAAAAGCGGGAGTCTTTCGAGCTGAAAAACTACGAGCCATCGCTGCTTAATTCTATCAACACCATTGGATTTAGTAAGCATCAGAAAATTAGGATGGCGCTCCGGCGACGCCCGGCGCGTGAGCGTACGGTTAGGGGACGGTGGGCTGCAAAACTCCGATAGGATGTTAGGGG
>JACDEG010000063.1 GCA_013816505.1 Pyrinomonadaceae bacterium
GCGTCCACTGAGCACACCGAACAGATCGTCGGGTCGGCACTCCCTGGCGGGCAAGCTTCGCGTGATGCTGGGGCAACTCTGGGCGCTGCCGGTTCGACGCGCACGGGAGAATTCGTCACCGTTGACATTTCCCCCGCGCGCGTCGAACCACACCTCGTCGCGATCACCCAACCGAAATCGCCGCACGCCGAACGCTTCCGGTCGCTGCGCACGCGTGTGCTGCACGCCGGCGAACGGAAAAAGGTCCAGGCCATCGTCATCACCAGCGCGAGCGTGATGGAGGGGAAGACCCTGACGGCGCTCAACCTGTCGTGGCTGCTCGCGCAGACCGACGGCGTGCGTGCGCTGCTGATCGACGGCGACCTGCGTCACCCGTGCGCGGCGGAGTACCTCGGTATCGACGCCCCGGTAGGCCTCTCCGAAGTGCTCGGTGAAGAAGCGACGCTCGAAGATTCGATCATCTGTCTCGAACCCGCCGGACTGCACCTGCTGCCCGGCGGCGCGCGCCGCGACGACGTGGCCGAGTTACTGTCGGGGCCGAAGTTTACGGCGGTGCTGGCGCAGGCGCGCCGCATGTTCGATTTCATCATCATCGACGCGCCGCCGCTCGGACTGTTCACCGACGCGACGGTGCTGATCAACCGCGCCGACAGTGCGCTGATCGTCGCGCGCTCCGGCAAGACTCGTTACGCCGCGCTCGAACGTGTGCTCGAACCGCTTCCGCGCGAAAGAATCCTCGGCGTCGTTTTGAATGCCTCGCACGAAGACGTGCCGGAAGAGGGTTACTATTACCAGCGCCGCGACGCGCGACAATCTGAGGCGTTGGAGTCACGTCGCGATGCCGACAACGCGGCGGCGGACGAATCCCGGCCCGTCCCCTTCGAAGAGGAGGTCAGATAAGCTTTGGCTTCTTCGCGCCTAAACACACGGACCCTGCTGCTGCTGTCCGCCGAGGCGTTGCTGCTGTTCGGCGGCATCGTCGCGGCGGCGCACCTGCGCCTTGGTCCGGTCGGTGCGCGTGAGGAGTTAATCGAAGATTACGGCTATTACAAAGCCGCGCTGGCAACGGCGTTCTGCCTCAGCGCGTTCTATCTCTACGACCTCTACGACTTCGTCGTGATGCACGACCGGCGGGAGCTGGTGCTGCGCCTCGTGCAAGCGCTCGGTCTGGCGTGGGTGGCGTTGGCGGTCGCCTTTTACGTGCTGCCGAAGTTGATGCTTGGCCGCGGAGTCTCGCTGATCGCGCTGCCGCTCGCGCTTGGATTGATGGTCGGCTGGCGCATCTCGATCCACTGGTTGCTCGGTCATCCGAACGTCGGCGAACGCATCCTGATCGTCGGCTCCGGCGATGCCGCCGTTGAAATCGCGCGCGAAGTATTAGAGCGGCGTGACGCCGGTTATCGCATCGTCGGCTTTGTCGATAACCGCCCGGAGTTGGTCGGCAAGAGCATCATTAACCCGCGCGTCATCGGCCTTGTGTCGGAGATGCCGCAACTGGTCAAGCGCGAGAACGTCGACCGCATCGTGGTCGCGATGGGCGAGCGACGCGGCACGTTCCCGGTCGATCAACTGCTTGATCTGAGTTTGTCGGGCGAGGTCGCCATCGAAGAGAGCACGTCGTTCTACGAGCGGTTGACCGGGCGCGTCAACCTCGACATGCTGCGCCCCTCTTGGCTGATCTTTTCCGGGCGGAAGCGGCAAGCGCGGATGAGCTTTGTCGCGCGGGCGGCGCTGCACCGCGGCGTCGCACTAATCGGCGCCGTTGTGTCACTGCCGATTGCGCTGCTGACGGCGCTCCTGATTAAGCTTGAATCGAATGGGCCGGTGCTCTACCAGCAGGAGCGCGTCGGGAAGAACGGGCGGCCGTTCACGATTCTGAAGTTCCGCTCAATGCATACCGACGCCGAGAAGGATGGGCCCGTGTGGGCGAGCGCGGATGACGACCGCGTGACGCGCGTCGGGCGTGTGATCCGCAAAATTCGCGTCGACGAGATTCCGCAGTTCTGGAACATCTTTAAGGGCGAGATGAACTTCGTCGGGCCGCGCCCCGAGCGCCCTCACTTCGTCGCTCAACTCGCCGCCGAGATTCCGTTCTACGAGCAGCGCCACCTCGTCGCGCCGGGGTTGACCGGTTGGGCGCAGATCAAGTACCCGTACGGCGCGACCGTCGAGGACGCACGTCAGAAACTACAGTACGACCTTTATTACATTAAGAACATGAGCTTGATGCTCGACGCGATCATCATGTTCGAGACGGTGAAAACGATTCTGTTCGGTCGCGGCGGGCGTTGACCGGCGAGAGAGTGGGGCCGGCGGCGGCGGCAGCAACACGGCCGCGCACCCGCTCTGAAGGTTTATTGACGGAGGTTTACAAGCCATGATGAAGAACTTAACCACGGTCGCGGTCACCATCGCCCTGACGGCGGTCTACGCCTGGTCACCGTGCGGCGCGTTGTCCGCCTCGGCGCAATCGCAACGGCCCGCCGGACAAGACGGAACCACCACGCCGACGAAGCCGCGGACTTCAGGAGCACCGGGCGGCCTGATTCGCCCGGCGACGCCGAACAGCGACCGCCTCGAACCTGATGATACGCGCGTCGTACCCGCCGGCGTTTCCGAGGAAGTGCTGGCCAACCGCCGCGACGCGATGTCCGAAGAGGAGGCCGCCGTGCTGCCGTACTACAACAACTTTATGAGCACATACCGCCTCGGCCCCGAAGACGTTATTTCCGTGCAGGTCTTCGACAAAGAAAAGTATTCGAGGTCTGGGATCACCGTCCCGCCGGACGGGAAGATTTCGTACCCTTTGATTAAGGGCGGTGTTCACGTCGCCGGCAAAACGACGCAACAGGTCGCCGAAGAGATCACGAAACAACTTGACGAGTACATCATCGACCCGAAGGTATCCGTCTATCTTGAGCGGGTGATGTCGGCGCGCTTTAGCATCATCGGCGATGTCGCGCAGCCGGGCGTGCGGCTGCTGACGCGACGGATGACCGTCTACGAAGCCCTCTCCGAATCAGGCGGAGTGCTCCCAACCGGCGATAAGAAGAAAGTGCGTTTACTGCGCCGCCAGGTGGACGGCACGCTGCTCCCGATTGAGGTCAACATCGCCGCCATCGAAAAGGGCAAAGCCATTGACGGTCAGTTCCTCGCGCCGGGCGACCAGATTCTCGTTCCGGGCAATAAGTTCAAGACCTTTCAGAAGGTCCTGAGCCTCGTGCAGGTGCTCAGTTTCGCGCGTATCTTCGCCGGAGGCGGCTTCTAATTTTGGATGCGCGGAACAACATGCCAAAGGCCGCGAACAGAGGGCGGCAGGTGTCAGTCGTGTTTGAAACCAGAATGTCCGCGCTCACCAGTCTGAAGGCCGCAGCACACTCACCCCACAGAGCGCGCCGCCTGCCGCTCGCGCCCGCTGGAATCGCTTGCCGCCTGCTGCTCGCCGCCGCTTTCTGCTTTTTGACTTTCCCGCGGCTCGCCCTCGCCGGCGACATCAACGGCGCGTGGCAGCGACAGCCGACAGGGACGCTGGCGTGGCTGCGCGCGGTTCACTTTGTCGACCGGGATCGGGGCTGGGCGGTTGGGGGTAGCGGCGCGCTGCTCTCGACAATCGACGGCGGCAAGCGTTGGACAATCGCGCGCCGCCCGACCGAGGACACGCTGCACGACGTTTACTTTACGGACGCTGCGATTGGCTGGCTGGTGTGCGAGCGCAGCATCTACGCGCTGAAGACTGACGACGAGCCGCGTTCGTACTTGTTGAAGACCGTGAACGGCGGTGTCACCTGGACGCGCGTCGAGGCGACGAAGGGTGAGGTCGAGGCGGTTCTAGTGCGGCTTGCGTTTGCCCCCGGAGGCGTCCGCGGTTGGGCCTTTGGAGAAGCGGGTGCCCTTTTCGCGACGGAAGACGGCGGCGCGCGGTGGACGCGGCAGCGCTTGCCGACCAAGCATCTGTTACTCGGCGGTGCGTTGTTTGACGAACAGCAGGGCTGGCTCGTCGGCGCAGGGCTGACCGCTCTGCGCACGGTCGATGGCGGCCTGACATGGCGCGAGGGGGGCGTCACGCCGGAGACAATTGGCATGGTTGCGCCGCGCACACGTCTGCGGGCGGTCTCGTTCATCGACGAACGGCGCGGCTGGGCGGTTGGCACGGGCGGCGTCGTCCTCACGACGAGTGATGGCGGACGCACGTGGCGCGCGACGCCGACGCCGACGGACGCTGAACTCTTCGACGTGAAATTTTTTGACGCTTCGGAGGGGTGGGCGGTCGGCGAGGGAGGAACGGTGATTCACACCACCGATGGCGGCTCGACGTGGCGCGTCGAGCCGAGCGTAACGACGCACACGCTTGAAAGCTTGTGCTTCACAGACCGCGCGCACGGATGGGCGGTCGGCTTCGGCGGAACAATCATCGCATATGGACCGGCCGCCCCGACGAACCCCGCGCGGCCTTCGCTCAGGAATGTTTGATAAAACACTCCGCGTTCCTCCACTCTCGCAAAGCGATTCTCGCGGCTCGCTCGAAAGGTGTCCGCGAACACGCCGTTAACTCGGATTATTTTCGAATCATCGATTCAAATCATCGATTTAAACCGGAGAAAGAACATGCTGGACGAAACCCCTTATCTAAATAGATCGCACGCCGTTGTGGGCGGGGGAAGATGGCGCTTGATGTTGCCGCTGACGATTGTGCTGATGTTGGCGATTGCTGCCGGCGCGGTTAACGGCGCGGCGCTGCAAAAGAGTCAACGGCGGCGAGGCGCGACGACCAAGGCGCGGGTCAAAGCGCCGTCCAAAACTTCGGCGCGCGCCCCCAGAGTAACCGGCGGTAACGCGCGCCGCACCGCGAGCGGTGAGTTCGTCCGCCCACGCCGCACGCTCGCCCCCGTTTCTCCGACAGCATCTTCTTCACCGGCGGCGACCAAGACACCGGCGGTTGCACCTTCGACAGAACACGCCTCGGAAGAGATGACGACGGTGTCGCGCGAGGACGCCGAACTCGCCGAAATGCGCGCGGAGATCAGCGCCGCCGAAGACGGTCAGGAGCGAGCGCGCCTGCAGCGCAAGCTGGTCGACCGTCTCATCGAGTTGAACCGCAAGGTTGTGGCGATTGACGAGTTGCGTGTGATGGCAAAAGACGAGCGGTTCGACCCGACAGGCTTCTACAACCTCGGTAACACACTGGCGCAACTCGGCGACGCGAACGGGGCGGTTGATGCGTATCGCAAAGCGATCAGCCAGCGGCGCGGCAACTACACGCGTGCGCAGAACAACCTCGGTGTGGTGCTGATCCGTCTCGGTCGCTGGGAAGAGGCTGCCGCGGCGCTCGACTCCGCAGTCAAACAGGAGAACGGCGCCTATGCTGAAGCGAGGTTCAACCTCGGCCGGGTGCATTGGCTGCGCGGCGAGGCCAAATCGGCGATTAAGGAATGGGAGCGCACGTTAAAGCTGCAACCGGAGCATGTCGGGGCGACCGTGGCGCTGGCGCGGGCCTACGCGGAAGCCGGCGACGCGCAACGCGGCCTCAAGATGCTCGATGATTTTTCGTCACGCATGAGTCTCCGCGCCGCCGTCGTGCCGCGCGAGATCGTCATCGTGCGCGGCGAGATCGTCGCCGCCGCCAACGCTTCCGGCGCGGAGAACAATCGCCGCCCGACGCTTATCACCGAGCGGAGCAGCGGCAACGCGCCCGCCGCTCGCGTCGGCAATAACACGGGCCGTGACCAGCAAACGCAAGCCGGGACCAGCCCAGCCCCTTAACTGAATGCGTATTTCTAATAACGTCTAAATCTTCGGAGTGTCCGGCGAAAAGCGACGGGATCGAGGCTACATCCGTCTCCTCGATCCCGTCGCTTTAGTTATGACTGTTCAGACCTGGACGCGCCTACTTACTCGGTTCGGCGGCGGCGACTTCGGCGAGCTTGCTGACTTGCAGCGTCTCACCATCCATTTTGCCTTCGACCATTACCATCAAACCCTTTTTGCTCTTTGTGCTCTTAAGCAATTCGACGGCGCTCTGATTACCGGTGGCATCGAATTTGTACATCTTGCCGTCGGCTACCACGGCGTAACCGCTCTTTTCACAGTCCGGCATCAGCGCGCATGAGACGGGGTGCCCCTTGGCCTTGTCCGCCGTCTTCGCCATGTCGCCGTGACTGCCACTCGCGCACGCATTATCAATCATGTACCCGGTCAGCTTCACGGTCTTCGAGTCTTGGGCGAACACCACGCCGGCGAGGACAATCGATAACAACCCGCCGAGGGCGAAAAATTTTCGTGTCATATCAGAATCTCCTTATCGGAAAGAGGTAGTCGGGGTGCGGAACACGCGATTGCAGCGGGCATTATACATGAAACATAGTGATCTGTGCGGACCACCCACGCGCTCGGTTTCAAGCATCGGCACCTCAACCCCCCGAGCGGACGGCTGGCCCAGTCGGGCGATGTCCGCACAGCATTTTGAACATAGCAGCCGGACTGACCGGGGGTTGAAACAAAGGCTGAGGCAGTCGTTCATATCAAAGCGAGCAGGGGGATGAATGCGGCAAGGCTTAATGCACGCTCACTCATCCCCACGCTCGTGACTTCTCCCCGCCTCGAAACGGTCGACGGTGTTCTTAGTACAATCCGATTGCCCTATGGCGCGTCAAGGAACAACCCGCTAACGACGGCGTTCGGCCCCGCCGTCCGCGTCACACGCAAGTACACTCGCCCTCTGATGTTCCACACCAAATAGCATCCGTCGGTGAAGCCGGAATCGCTGCGCGTGTCGAGCACTGCACCGGTCGCGGCATCCAAGACCTGGATGGTCTGCGCCCGCCCTCCGCTGTCCCAGTCGAGACTGTAGAGTGCTACTCGGTGCGTCTGTCCGTCGGTGAGGTTGATCTCGACGGTGAACGACGAGTCCGCGAACCACGTCGCCGCAATGCGGTCGATGCCGGCGGCCTTGCGCAAGGCACGTGCGTCGGTGGTCGATGCCGCCCACGTCCACGACGAGTTGCCGGTGGGTGTGACCTGCGCATATGGCGGCATGTAGCCCGTGTCGCCGATCACCTGATAGCCCTGCGCGCCGTAAGTGCCTTGCCAGTTACCTCGAGTGGTCGTGTCGGTGCGCACGAACGTGGCCGCCGCTACGCCCGTCGGTATGGGTGTCGGAGTTGGTGTCGGCGTCGCGATAGCTTCGCCGTATTCACATCGCTTGACAACGCCGAAGAGCGGATCGCCAAAGACTGAGTTCGCACAATCGACGCCATCCGTGAACGTGCCATAGTTATAGCTGCCCGCCGCGCCATAACGCGTTCGCCTCGTACCGGTGAAAGAGCAGCGTTGATTCTCATTGGCACAGAACGTCCAACCCCCTTCCGGCGTCGGTGTGGGTGTGGGCGTCGGAGCGGGAGTTGGCGTCGGTGTTGGAGTCGGTGTCGGTGTTGGTGATGAGCCGCCACCCGTCTGCGCCGCTTCGAGTGCCGCGAAGTCACAACCCACGTCGCGCCCATCGCTCGCCGCCCCGCGGTAGGCCGAACTCGATGCTAGCCGGTAATCGCCCGCCCCGCGGTTGACGAAACCGACCGCGTCGAGCGTGTCGGGGAAGAAGTTGCCCGCCGGGTAGAACGTCTCGACGTTCCACAACGCGCCGGACTCTTTCGTCATCAGGTTGCGCGTGAAGATGGCGCCGGGGAAGTAGGTCGTCAGTGCCACCGTGCCCGACCCGACGCTGTCGCCGAAGAAGCCGTACTGGTTGTGCCGCGCCAGATTATTGCGGAACACGAACCCCGTCCCCTGCGCGCCCCAGACCTTCGCCAGGTTACCCAGTTGCAGGATCGTGTTGTGCTCCATTGTCACTTGGTCGGCGCCGTCACCTACCTTGATGAAACACCCGTCGCCACCGAGCCAGTCGGCTCCCATGTCGAACAGGTTGTTGGTGATTTTGATACGCTGCCCACGTAGCGAGTTCGGGTCGCTGAACAAAGAATCTCGACCTGCCAAATGTATTCCACCGGCCACGTTACGAACGATATTGTTGGTAAACTCAATATCCTCGACCACCGCCGCCCACCCGCTGTCGTTCGGTCGCGGCGTGAACAGAATCGCGTAGCCCTGCTGCGCATCTGCCCAGCAGCCCTCAAACAGGTTGCCGTCAACGATGACGCGGCGCGCGTTCTTCAACTCCAACAGGTTCTTGACTGTCCACAGCCCACGCCAACTCATCGGCTTGTTGAAGTGGTTGCGGCGGATCACGATGTCAGATGGGATCAGGCCCGAAGATGTCCAGGCAAGTCCTCCCGTCGCGCCGCCGAACATGACGTTCTCGCCGGCACCCTCCAGATAATTATTCTCGATGCGGTATGGACCGGGGCCGTTCCAGCCGGCAATCGCCTGCGCTTCCTGCCCACGCACGTGGAACTCAGAGATGTGCGAGTTGATGATCTCGGTGGAGGCGCTGTTGAGCGCGATGCCACGTTTCAACTCGCCGTCCAAATCGCCGTGGATGTAGCAGCGGTCGAAGACAAAGTGGTGCGGCACCTCCTCAAGCGTGTCCTGCGCGCCCGAATGATCGCCCAACTGGATCAAGTCATAGACGACTCCCTGCGGCGTCGTGCGCCCGACCTCGACACCGAGAAATCGATAGTGGTGAGCGCGCGCTTCGGTATAGATCGCCGACTCGCCGCGCCCGGTGGTGAGAATCTTCGGCATCACGGGTGCGAAGGCCGGCGTGACGCGCGTGCCGGCCGGCGGCAGGCTTGAGTCCGGGGCCGAGGTGCGGATCGTGATCCAATCAGCGTCGGTGTTAGTGCCGGGCTTGTAGGGCAGCCAGAATGATCCGACGTAGGAAGCGCCGGCTTGCAGCACAATCGTGTCACCGGGTTGCGCCGCGTTGAGGGCCGCTTGGAAGTCACCATTCGCGGGAACGGTGAGTGTATTTGCCGATGCTGTGACCAGCGCCCCGTGGCAGACGGTGATGGCGGAAAGGATTATGAAAAGCGCGAAAGTGTTAAGGAAGGAGCGGGAAAACAGTGAATTGTGTTTTGCGGAGATAGACTCAGGCGAGATTGTCATCAGAGAAATCCTCACTTCGGTAACCGGACGATCTCTGAAGGCTTAATTTCAGAGACTCCTGGCTTTGCGAACCCGCATCGCTACGGGAGTGCCATTTATCGGTGACGCCCAAAACAGACAGAGGGCGTTTGCTGTTCACAGCCAGCGGCGTCAGACAACTTGTCTTTAGTCTCAGGTAGTAACAGGCACTACAAGAGACTGCCGTGACTAATGAAAGACACGAAGGAACTGATAAAGTCAGTGAACAGGGATTTTCTTATTTACTTGGAGGGAGGCGCGACGGAGGGAGGAACAACGATTGCAGTTTAGGCAAAAAGCGTTGAATGGTTCCGGCCGCAACAGCAGTTCCCGTTAAAGCTCTGGAGGACAGAACTTGATGGCTGGTGTTGCGATTTTCTCCGATCACCTTCGGCAACCTGACTATCTTTCAAAGCTAAGAGTTTGCGGTAGCAATCTGCTTAGTGACAGGAAAGACTCACGGCTTTGCGTCCCTACTTCACAGTAGGTTTGCCTTTATCGTGTGCAATCGATAACTTCTGCAAAAGATCAATGCCGGCTCTCATGTTCAAGAGCAGCTTTGCTATTAAACATTTTTGGCCGATGCTTGTCAATGGATATGTATGATTCTCGTAGCTCTTCAAATTAATCTACCTCGCTTCCCCGCTGAGGTTGAGCTAAGCTGAGTTGTGGTAAGCTTTTGGTGCGCTTAATTGATGGCTCAGACAAATGCAACACCCGGTTTAGCGCGCGCCGTGAGGGGCTAATTGAACCCTCAAAAGCGCGGAGGGATTTGGTCCTTGAATACCATATCTTGCCCGACGACCTCCTGAAAGAATTGGCACAGAGCGTGCACGATTCTTGAAACGCTTCGCCAATTGACTGTTTCAGTACATCCTTGATTCGCCGCATGTTCAGCGGGAAACAGTCCAGCAACAGGCAACTTCTGACCGGGATAAATAAGATCATGTTCGACACCAAAATTATTGTGAAGTCTTTTTTCGCGTTGTTTATATTCGCTCTGCTTCTTAACCCGTCAGAGGCGCGCGCGGACGCCGTAATGATTACGAACGGCTCTCTTTCTGTCGCGGGAGCATCAGCGGGGCCACTGTTCGCTTTCGCAGGACACAATCTTGCGGTGTCTAACAGGGGCGGCAATCCCGGCCTGACGGCGGCGACGTTCTGCTCTCCGTGTAGCGCCGGTTCGACTGTTGATCTTTGGAGCCGCTTCGCCGGCGAACTTACCCTCGGCAGCGGCCCGGCGGTGGTCGCTGGCACCAGTTACCCGCAACTGTATTACGCCGGAACGATAGAATTCCGCGGCGCCGTTCAAGTCCCCTTCGTCGAACTGAGTTTGGTGGAGCTTTCGGCCCCGTTCGACTTTGGCGGGCTGCTCGTTGGATACACGAGCAATCCATTCATCGGCAACCCGGGTGACCCGATCTTCAGTTCCATATTGCACGGCAACGGCATTGCGACGCTACGTTTGTCGAGCTACTTCGATAAAGGTCTGGATCGCCGCCTCTTCAGTTTTCAGAGCATCACGTACAACTTCCAACCGAACGCGCCGGTTCCTGAGCCGACTACGCTGTTACTCCTCGGCACGGGACTGGCCGGAGTGACGGCGAGGTATTGGCGGCGCAAAGGAAAAAGATACTGAATACCCTGATACCTTCACTCTGAGCACAGCGAATAGGGTCGGGTCTAACGGGTAAAGCGCGCTTTGTTTAGCCACACATGTCAGCTAACATCCTACTCTGCACCGCCCAGGCATGGCTTGATTCAATCCCTCAAATCGGGTACAAGAATTGGTTTGGGTCATGACGCCCGACCGAACAAACACCCAGCCAAGCAACGTCACGATAAATTTTGCGTGTGGAATCCGCCCGCTTCTCACTGTGATAACGCGGAGGTGCTCGTAATTGACGGGCCGCGACGTTAACCTTGTACGCTGCTCTTGATAAGTTTGAGCTTTGAGTAAGTCAGAGGAAAACGATGTTACGATCTCTTGCCGTCTTAGCCGCTGAAAAGACTCCGGTATGGGTCAAGAAGTGGGTGCACAACAATAGATTCTTCGACCGCATCGCCCGCAAAACCTTTTCAGGGATGATGACGGTCGAGGGCGGCACCATCGCGGTTAAATCCGGCCCCCTGGCGGGACTTAAATTGGCGATCAGCGAGCACACTTCGCACGCGCACATCAGCGGCACGTATGAACTGGAGACGCAACACGCCATCGATGAGCTGGTGCAGAGTGATTTTGTTTGTTACGACCTGGGCGCGAGCATCGGATACCTGTCACTCTTGATGGCGCGAAAGGGTAAGCACGTTTACGCCTTCGAGCCTGCGCCCCACGCAGCCGATGAGATTCGCAAGCACATTGCGGCAAATAGATTCGAAAACATCACCATTGTCGGAGAGCCGGTGAGCGATCAGGAACGTCAAGTGAAATTTGCGATGACGGATGTCGCGTACGGATCAGGGATCGCATACGCGGAGACGGAATGGCCGTCGTTAGAATTGACCGCGACGACCCTCGACAAATTCGCCGTCACACATCCGCTGCCTGACTTTATTAAGATTGATGTCGAGGGTGAAGAAGGCCGCGTGCTCGTCGGCGCGCAGTCGCTTCTGCAAGGAAAGAAGCCGATCATCTGTTGCGAGATTCATAACGAGGAAGCGGCGCGCGAGGTGCAGCGCACTCTTGCCTCACATGGCTACCGAATGACCACGCTCGACGGCGGACCGTTTCAACTGGGTGACGCCCCCATCCCTGGTGAAGTTCAAATCCTTGCCTTCCCGAAATGACAATTCCTCGCACGGTATAAAGCAGCACTCTTCTAACCATATAACGATCAATCTCTAAACATATTGGCCGGACGCCGGTAGGATGTTCCCATCCTTTCGAGGATGCTCCCGAAGGCGCAAACGTAGTTGGTTTTAATCTTTAATTATGAAACAAGTTGTTCGCAAAGGGTTGAAAGAAATCATTGTGGAAGAGGTGCCTGACCCGATCGTCGTGCCGCATCACGTCCTGGTCCGGCCACTGTGCTCGCTGATTAGTAGCGGGACAGAGACCGCAAGCATTCACCAGGAGGGCGTCCTCAGGGAAGTCGCGGAGAACCCGTCACACCTGCGCAAGATTTGGGATGTCATGAAAGTCGCCGGCCCGGTCAGAACCGCTGCCGAGGTGCGCGCCAAGTTCAGCGAGTACGCGGTGCTCGGATACTCCGGCGCGGGCGTCGTGATCGACAGGCACGCGACCGTGCCCGACCTGGAGATCGGCGACCGCGTGGCGTACGGAGGGGAAGGCACCGGGCATGGCGAGACGATCCTGGCGGGACGCAATCTGGTGGCGCGGGTCCCCGACTCAGTCCCCTTCGAGCACGCCTGCTTTGCCACACTTGGGAGCATTGCGATGAACGCCGTGCGGGTCGCGCAGATCGGCCTCGGCGATACGGTGGCGGTGATCGGCCAGGGGTTGGTCGGGCAGTTGACGGCCCAACTAGCGAGGCTCCAGGGCGGTTCGGTGATCGCCATCGACCTTAAGCCCGACCGCGTCGCGCTGGCCACACGCATGGGCGCGGACCACGCCCTGCTGGCAGATTCTTCTCTGCCAGAATCGATTAACTCTTTGACCAACGGCTTGGGGGTCGACTGCGTGATTGTCGCTGCCGCCTCGAAGTCGCCGGCCCCGTGTCAGCAGGCACTCCAAATCTGCCGCGACCGCGGACGTCTGGTGATCGTCGGCGCGGTCGAGATGAGTTTCCCCTGGCACGAGATGTACTTGAAAGAGATTCAGCTATTCATGTCACGCGCCTACGGGCCGGGGAGCTACGACCCGGACTATGAAAAGAAGGGGCGCGATTACCCGATCTCGTACGTGCGTTGGACCGAGAACCGAAACATGGAAGAGTTCCTGCGCCTGGTGGCAAAGGGGCACGTCCAACTCGAACCGTTGATCACCCACCAGTTCCCGCTCAATGATGCGGCCAGCGCTTACCAGACAATCCTCGACCCGTCCTCCAACAGCCTCGCCGTGCTTTTACGCTACCCGGCGGGCGCTGATGACAAGCCGGTCAATTCCTTCGCGCCGAAGCGTCGAATCGAGGTTTTCACGCGGCAGTCTTCGTCTTCGGAACTGCGCGTCGCATTAGTGGGAGCCGGCAACCTGGCACGTTGGGCGCACCTACCGAACCTGAAGAAGATTCCGGGCGTCGCACTGCGCGCCGTCTACTCAAACAGCGGAGCGCGCGGCAAGACGTATGCCCAGCGCTTCGGCGCGGACTACTGCACCTCCGACTACGAAGAGATTCTGCGTGACCCGGAGGTGGACATGGTGATGATCCTAACGCGCAATCAGCATCACGCCGCGCAATCTCTCGCGGCACTCGGCGCGGGCAAGCATGTGTTTGTGGAAAAGCCGATGGCACTCACCGAGGAAGAGTGTCGTCTGCTGTGCGCCGCGGTGGACGAAAGCGGCAGACATTTGACAGTTGGATTCAATCGCCGCTTTGCCCCTTTCTACCTTGATCTGAAGCAGGCCCTCGCACGGCGGGCCGGGCCGGCGGTCATCAATTGTCGGATCAACTCACCGGGTATCTCCGGTTCATATTGGATGGCCGACCCGGCCATCGGCGGAGCCATCCTCGGCGAAGCCTGTCACTTCGTTGACTTGATGTACTGGCTTGTCGAAGCGGAGCCGGTCAGCGTCTCCGCATTCAGCCTTCCGACCGGCAAGCAGGACCCTATCGGCGAGAACAACATGGTGGCCAGTTTTCGCTTTGCGGACGGTTCCATCGCGAATCTGACCTACTGCACGGTCGGCAGCAAAACATCCGGCGGCGAGCGCGTCGAAGTCTTCACGCAGGGCGTCGGAGCGTCGACCGAGGACTTCACACGGCTGGCGATTAAGACCAGCCTGCGCCGCACCCGTTCGCGCCTCTGGGCGGAGAAGGGCTACGCGGCCCAACTGGAATCTTTCGTCAACGACATTCGCGACAACAACGCGCCGCAAGTTACAGTCCGTGACGGCGCGCGTTCCACTATCGGCTGCCTGCGGATGATCGAGTCCGCCAAAACCCTCAACACCTGTGAGATTGATTTAGAGGCGGCGCTTCGCTGAAACGGCTGAAACGTGATGCGGGTTCTTCAACTGGGACCGTACCCGCCGCCGCATGGCGGGGTGCAAACCAACATTGTCGCGATCCGCCAGTTTCTCCGTGAGCGGCGGATCCCTTGCGCGGTCATCAACCTGACCCGGTTCCGCAAAGCCGAGGCGGACGAAGTTTACTACCCGGCGAGCGCGCTTCAACTGATCAAGCTGCTGTTGACGCTTCGCTACGACATCGTTCACCTGCACATCGGCGGCAGCCTCACGCTGCGTTTGCTTGCGCTCGGCTTCGTGTGCTGCATGATGCCCCGCAGCCGAGCCGTGCTGACATTTCATTCGGGCGGCTACCCCTCATCGGAAGAGGGCCGGACGGCTCGCCCACGGACGCTTCGCGGTTTTGTTTTTCGACGCTTCGACACTCTGATCGGCGTCAATTCACAGATCGTCGAGATGTTCCATAAGTTCGGCGTCCCGGCCCGGCGCGCCCACCTGATTCTCCCACACGCTTTCCCCGCCCCGACTTCAGACGCTTCTCTGCCGCCACACTTGAAAGAGTTTGCCGACGCTCACCAACCGCTGCTGCTGACGGTCGGCCTGCTGGAACCCGAATATGATCTGCCAATTCAAATTGAGGCGCTCGGTTTGATCCGGCAGAGCCACCGGGACGCGGGCCTGATGATTATCGGGTCGGGCAGCCTGGAGGGAGAACTTCGGGAGCGGATCGACAGCGTGCCCTACGCCGAGCACATCCTGCTATGCGGTGACATCGCGCATCCCGTGACGATGCGCATGATCGCGGAGTGCGGGCTATTTCTGCGCACGACACTCTACGATGGCGACTCGATCTCGGTGCGCGAAGCGCTGCATGTTGGCACGCCGGTCATCGCCACCGACAACCGGATGCGGCCGGCGGGCGTCACACTCATTCCGCCCTCTGATCTGGCCGCTCTCTGCCGCGCCGTCGAGCAGCAACTGGCCGCCCACCCCACGCGACATCACCAATCGAACGGGGATGGCGAAGAAAATCTGCAAGCCGTGTTAGAGCTTTACCAGAGTGTGACCTAACGACGGCATCAGGTACCACACGAAATCTTGTTAGTGCCCTCACGTAAATACCTTGCTGTTTCGAATGGAATGATTATTATGGTAGCCTTATAGAAACTCAGACACTTGATGAGACCTCCTGTTGCCCACAAAACCGTGGGGATCAGAGAGTGATTCCCAGGACGAGCTATTCTCACCGAATCAACATTAAGTTTTCTTTAACGGGCCAGAGAACGCCTCGGTGAATGTTATTTCTTGCCCTTACAAGGTGCGTATGAATCCTGTCTGACTCGCGAAAGAGATGCCGCGAACCCCCTCGCGATTTGGTGCCGTCTCCGGCGCGAGTTCCGCGCACATATTGAGGCAGATATAATCCCGTCTCTTGTCATTACCTCATACGTTCGGACGCAGAATTATGAATTCAAGACGTGCCACTCTGTTCAAGAAATTAGCTTGGTCGCTTCCGTGGCTAACACGCTACCCGCTGTGGCGAGCCGGTCAGATGATAAAAGGGTGGGCAAATTCAAGCGGTCCGCGACACGTCGTTATTTTTGTGGGAAACCACTTCGAACCGGCGTGGGACGAGAATGGCGCGGCGATGGATTGGTCGACGCAGTTGTCGAGAGTCGATCTCTGGTGCGAGAAGGCGCGTCGTACCGGCAGAGCCGTCCGCGACCATGACGGCACCCCGTTCCGTCACACGTACTTTTACCCGGCGGAGCAGTACCACCAGCCTATCCTCGACCGGATGGCTGAACTGCAAGCGGAAGGGTTGGGCGAGGTCGAGATTCACTTGCACCACGGAGTGGATAAACCCGATACGGCGTCAAACCTCAGGCGAACGCTCGTAGATTTTCGCGACGTGCTCGCCTCGGAGCATAAATGTCTGTCACGCCGGGACGGCAACGACACACCGATGTACGGTTTCATCCACGGCAATTCGGCGCTCGCTAACTCCGACGGCGGCAGATTCTGCGGCGTCGATTCAGAGATGCAAATCCTCGCCGAGACCGGATGCTACGCCGACTTCACGCTTCCGTCCTCGCCTAACCAATCGCAGATGCCGAAGATCAACGCGATCTATCAGTGCGGCGCGCCGTTGCGAGAGCGAAGCCCGCACCGTTCGGGGCCGAACCTTCAGGTCGGTGACACCCCGACGCTGCCGATCATCTTTACCGGCCCGCTCGTTTTTGACTGGCGACGGCGTCTGCACGGTCTGCCCGTGCCGCGCGTTGAAGATGGGGCACTGGCGGGCAACTATCCGTTGACCATCGAACGATTTCTTAACTGGCAGGGTGCGGAGATTTCCGTTCAGGGACAGCCCGAATGGGTTTTCGTCAAGCTTTACTGCCACGGTTTTTTCCCGTCCGACCAGGACGTGACGATTGGAGAACCGATGCGCCGTTTTCTGGGTGAGGTACTTGAATACGCCGACCGGAGCGGGCAGCTTAAGATTCACTTTGCGACGAGCCGCGAAGCATTTAATATCGCAATGGCTGCGGTCGACGGGCGGAAAGGTGATCCGACGCTCTACCGCGATTACCAATTACGTTCGATCATGCAGAGCCAACCCTCACGAGTCTCGCAAATGAAAGTATATTCCAGCAGTCGCTGATCGTCTCGCCAAATTCTAGCCACTTCCTTTTCGCGGAAAACAACCCGGTGGTTCGGGTGTGTTGGTAGACTCACTTACCATCATTTCACTTAGTGGCCGCCATCAGCGAGTCGAAATCGCAACCAACGTCTCGACCGTTCTTCGCCGCGCGCCTGTACCGGCTGGCGGCCTGTAGCCTGTAATCCCCGGCCCGCAGATTAACGAACCCTACTTGATCGAGCGTCTCAGAAAAGAAGTTGCCCGCCGGGTAAAGCGTGTCCACGTTCCACTGCGCCCCAGGCTCCTTCGTCATCAGGTTGCCCGTGAAGATGGCGCCGGGGAAATAAGTTTTTAGCGCCGCCGTGCCCGACCCGACGCTGTCGCCGAAGAAGCCGTACTGGTTGTGCCGCGCCAGATTGTTGCGGAAGATAAGATTTTTACCCGGCGCTCCCCACGTCTTGACGATACTACCGAGCTGCAAAATCGTGTTGTGTTCCACGGTGATATCATCTGCCCCATCACCGAGCTTCATGAAGCACCCGTCACCGCCCAGCCAGTCATTGCCCATGTCGAACAGGTTGTTGGTGATTTTGATGCGCTGCCCACGTAGCGAGTTCGGGTCGCTGAACAGCGAGTCGCGCCCGGCGATATGCACCCCGCCCGCCACATTGCGGACGGTGTTGTTAGTGAACTCGACATCCTCGACCACCGCCGCCCACCCGCTGTCGTTCGGTCGCGGCGTGAACAGGATCGCGTAGCCCTGCTGCGCATCTGCCCAGCAGCCCTCAAACAGGTTGCCGTCAACGACGACGCGGCGCGCGTTCTTCAACTCCAACAGGTTCTTGACCGTCCATCGCCCACGCCATTCAAGCGGCTTCCGAAAGTGGTTGCGGCGGATCACGATGTCAGAAGGAATCAGTCCCTGCGCCGCTAAGCCGCCAGTGGCGCCGCCGAACATGACGTTCTCGCCAGCACCTTCCAGATAATTATTCTCGATGCGGTACGGGCCGGGGCCGTTCCAGCCGCACACGGCCTGCGCCTCTTGGCCTTTGACGTGGAATTCAGAGATGTGCGAGTTGATGATCTCGGTGGAAGCGGAGTTTAAGGCGATGCCACGTTTCAACTCGCCGTCCAAATCGCCGTGGATGTAGCAGCGGTCGAAGACAAAGTGGTGCGGCACCTCCTCAAGCGTGTCCTGCGCGCCCGAA
>JACDEG010000469.1 GCA_013816505.1 Pyrinomonadaceae bacterium
CGAGCCGCAGCGCGTTGGTCAGCGTATAAAACGCCTGGAAGCCCAGCCCCTTCGTGAACCGCCGCTCGACCTCAAACGACCAGATGGAGGTGTTGATGTAGCCGCTGCGTTGCAGGATGCGAACGTCGGTGTAGGCGGTCTGGTCGTAGGGGCGACGCGCGACGTTGGCGAATTCGCCGGTGGGCAACGGCTGCCCCGTCGTCACGTACCAGATGTAGTCGTTCGGCGCGGGATTGGCGTCGAAAATCTGATCAGTGTTCGTGCCGTGCTTGCCCTTGTAGCTGACGCGTAAGACTGCGCTCTGCGAAAATTGTTTTTCGAGCGTCAGGTTCCACTCATGAATCTTGACGCTGGGTTGATTCTCGTCCAACCCGCGCACAGACACGCCGCGCCCAATGGCCGTCGGGTTGTTGATGTCCACCACGTTCGCGCTGTTCGCGCCCGCGATGATCGTCGGCACGGTGCGGAGCAGGTAGTTCGAGATGCCGTCCGGACTTTGCGCGGCAAGGTTCGGGTTATAGCTGAACGTGGCGCGGAACGGCGCGAGGGCTGAAAACGGCGGTAGCAGCGTGCGCATCGGCACCGCCGAGATATACATGCCGTAACCGCCGCGAATGACCATCTGCCGGTTGCCGTCGAACATTCGATAGGCGAAGCCGGCGCGCGGGCCGATGTCGAAGTAATTGTCCTTGAAGACCTGCTTCGGCAGCCCGGCCTGTTCGGCGCTCAGGAACTTCACGCCGATGCGTTCGAAGAGGCTGACCACCTGCGGCGACGTCGCGCCGAGCCTGTAGTAATAATCCAGCGGTTCGGGGAAGACCAGGGCGTGGCTGTTCAGGTCGAAGACGTTGAGCGCGTTGTTGCGTTCATTGAAAGCCGGGTTGATGTCCCACCGCACGCCCGGCGTCAGCGTCAGGCGGTCGTTGACCTTCCAGTTGTCCTGCACATAAAAGCCGAGATTCTTCTCGCTCACCCGCATGATGCCGCGTTTGAGGCCTACGTCGTAGCGCGCCGCGTAACCGAGAAAGAAGTTGGCGGTATCGTGTCCGGTTTGCGGCACGGCGGCTGGCGCGGTGGCCGAGCCGGTGGTCGAGCTGTGCAGCGCGGTCGCCAGGCTGTTGAAATTTGACGTGCCGGAGATTGTGCCCGCATCCGGCAGCAGGTGTTGCCGTTCGTGGTGAAAACGCCCGCCGAATTGAATGTTGTGCGTCCCTTTCACCCAGGTGTAGTTCTGCTCGGCGTTGGTGACGATGCTGTAGAGCGCGCGGCGGTTGTCGCCTTCGACATAGGTGTAACCGGTCAGTCCCAGGTTGACCAGGTTCGGCCAGCCGATCTCGCGGAAGTTGTTGGGCAGTGCTAACTGCGTCGAGTAATCAACGAACTCGGGTCCAGTCACCGTGGTGCTGTTGATCCAACTGCGGTTGACCAGCGTCTCGACGTAGAAGCTGGGCGAGAAAGTGTGCGCCCACCTGGTCGCGGCGGCAATGCTCTCGAAGGTCACGTAGGTGACATTGGCCTCGTTGCCTGCCGTCGGCGCGCCGCTGTTGCCGGCCGCCTGGAAATAAGCCGGACGCTTGCCGCCATTGGCCTTGATGAAGAAGTCGTCCTTCTCGGTAAAGCGATGATCAATGCGCACGGTCGTCTGGTTATCGTCGGTGTTGGGGAAGGCGGCGGTCGGCACGGCCATCTTCAGGTTGGTGGCCACCAGCGGGTTGGTGATGTCATTGGGCAGCGGCGTGATCTCGAAAATGCGCTTGGCAAGCGGGCTGATGCGGGCAATCGGGATTTGATTGTTGGGGAACGGGTCGCGCAGGTGCAGCATGCGCCCGTTCGCGGCCCTCACGTTGCGCCCGGTGAGCGGGTCGTAAAGGACGAGCCGGCGCCCCTGGGCGTCAATCAAGCCTGAAAAATCGCCTGCCCGCATCGCCGCCGTCGGCACGCGGAAATCGCGTGTCACGCCCTGCCGCAGCCGCAAGCCTTCGCGCGAAAAAAAGAAGAAGGTGCGGTTCTTGCCGTTGTACCAAGCCTTGCCGCCTTCGCCGAATCGCGGCAGAAAGACCGGGCCGCTGATCGTGCCGCCGAACTCGTTGCGGATCAGCTTGGGCGTTTCGTACTCCCCGCCCGGCAGCACGTCCTGCCGCGCGCGCGCCACGCCGAACGCATTGTTGCGGTGCGTTTCGAACAGCGCGCCGTGGATTTCGTTCGACCCGCTTTTGGTGGTCACGATGACCGAAGTCGGTCGGCTGTACTTGGCCGACGACGTGCTGGTTTCGACGCGCACTTCGGCGATGGATTCCAGCCCCTGCAAATTGGCCGAACCACCGAGCTCGCGGTTGTTCGACGCCGCGCCGTCCTGAATGTAATCGGTCGAGTAACCCATCAAGCCGCTCACGCGCACGCTGCCGAAAAAGGCGTCGTTGATTGTTTCGACGCTCGGCGTCACGTCTTCCAACAGCTTGTTCAGATTGCGCCCGTTCAGGGGCAGTTCCTTGATGCGCAGGCTGTCAAGCGTCGAGCCGTCGGTTGGGTCGGTCGTCGTTACCAGCGGTGCAATGTTGCCTAGGATGACCACGGTATCCGTCACTTCACCCACCACTAGTAAGGCGTTAATCTCCGCCGTGCGCGCGGTCTCCACCTGCAACTCGCCTTCCCAAGCTTTCATGTTGACGGCTTCGACGCGGACTTTGTAGTTGCCGATGGTCAGCGGCGGGCTGACAAAGAAGCCTTCGCTGTTGGTAACACTGTTGGTGACGCGCCCGGTGGCCAGGTCAGTGATCTTCACTATCGCGCCGGGAATGACCGCGTCGGTCGGGTCTTTGACTGTACCTTGAATCATTCCACCTGCGCCCGATTGTGCCAACACCGATGCCGGGCAGAGAAAAACAATGGTTGTCGTCAGCAACAACCAACGGGTGATGACCAAAACACTGCGACTGTTCTTCATGATTGAACACTCCTCTCTTGAAATCACTCTCTATACTCTTTGCTTCACGAAGCTCGACATTCACGAATGGGCGAATTTGGTTGGCAACGCGCCCTATTAAATCAGTGATGTTTTCCGCTTCGGTCATGGCGTCATCTCACTGGGTATACTCTGCTGTCTTCAGACTCCATATATGTTTCCTTGATTCACCAGAGAAAGAGATTTCCTTCAATGCCAATTCTCCGCGACGCTCTTTTAATGACTGACTTGCTCTTTCTATGCATGCATTACATCCGCACTTGATTCCGCAGTCGACGGCTCACTGTTGTAACTTATCGCGATGGCTGCCAGCGCGATCACGTAACTCAAGGCGCCGGCCAGAAGCGTCATTCTGAATCCGAAAGACTTCCCAAGAATCAGCACGGTACCCGTGCCGATGGCGGTGAAAAATCCGTTGACTCCCCAAGACCAGGGAACGAGCGCCGAAGCCTCCTCATAAACAATTCGCAACCCCATCGGGAATGGCATCCCGAGCAGAATGCCGAGCGGCGCGAGCAAAACAACCGCCAGTACGACGCGGAACAACAATGGTATGCCGAGCGCCGCCGAAAACAGCATCGGCATGACATAGGCCGTTGCGAGCAGGGTAAGCAGAATGAGCGGCACAATTCGGAATAACGCTCACCGAGGTTGTGCGGCAAAGCGCCCCGCGAGATGCGCGCCAACGCCGGTGAAAACAAGTAAGATGGCGAGGACAGCCGCGAAGGTATAAACGAACTGCCCCCGGAAGAGCGTGAAGTGACTGAGCAATGCCATTTCAAATGTGATGAAGCCGAAACCCAACGCCGCGAAATAAAACAGAAAGCGCCAACGGTTCGGCGCACGCAAACCTTCACGCGAAAAACGCGCGGGTACCGGGTGGGATGCGATATGCGTAAAAGTGCGCCGCCATGTCGTTGATGCCACGCTTCGCCAGTGCTTCGCGCGTTGTCGCGAACAAGCGTGCAGTGTGTGGTTCGGGACGCGTGAAGTAAATCACGCCGTCCGGTACGAGATGGTCCAGGTAATCTTCAAACGCTTCGCGGTCAGCACGTAATTTTCTGAGAGGGAAAGCGCACCAGAAGCGACTGCCGCGCTGCTGATCGTATGCACTGAAATAATCGCGTCGTACTGATCGGTCGAGCGGCGCACGAAGCTGCGGACTTCTTCGGTGATGAGGCAGACTTCCGGTTGATTGAATAATCCGCCCCAGAAACCGCTCATCCGGCGGCTGATGATGCTTCTGATTTGACCAAAGTTACCAGATGTGAAACTGCCGTTCGGGTTGCTGAAGCGCGTTGTGTTCGCGACGTCGAAACCGCTCTCGGGGCACAGCTCCCACAGAGAACAGCGCCTCGTGGGAAGAGCATCGTCGGGACCTCAAGAGGCCGGCTAGACCTTAGAAAAGAAACTTCAGAGCGAACCGGAACTGGCGTTCCGTGGCTTGCGCCGATGTGATCTCAGTGTAACCGTTGAGATTGATGATCGTTCCGTCCGGTCTTCGAGTGGGAGCGGAAGCGGTAGCACCAGGGTTATTAAACGCCGGAGTATTCGTGACATTGAACACCTCGGTACGGAATTGCATCGTCAAGCGTTCGAAAAGCTTGAAGTCCCGGAACAGGCTGGCGTCGAGGTTCACAAGGCCCGGGCCACGGAGGATGTTGCGGCCGCTCGTTCCGAACCGGACTCCGGTCACAGGCGCGAAGGCTGTAGGGTCGAAGTAGCTCTCGCCGCGTCCCACCCCGCCGAGGATCGCGACTTCGGGCAGCACTTGGTCGGCGGTTTGGGTGTTGCCGGGAGCGTTCACCGAGGTGCCGGACGAGGTCACGGTGAACGGGGTGCCACTTAGTTTGCTGAAGATGGCGTTGAGCTGCCAGCCACCGACAATCTTGGACAGCACTCCGTCGCTGGCCCACCTCTGTCCGCTGCCGAACGGCAGTTCATAGATCCCATAGACTTGAAGGTTGTGTGTGCGGTCGAAGCCGGCGAGCGCGCGGTTGCGCTCCAACATCGGCACCCAGTTAAAAGTAAGGCCCGAGTCGCTTTGGTCGGCGTAGTTGATCGACTTGGAGAAGGTGTAAGTCACGCCGAAGAGAGAGCTATCGGACAG
>JACDEG010000064.1 GCA_013816505.1 Pyrinomonadaceae bacterium
GTTCGTCGGCGGCTTAGGCGCAATCGCCGCAGCTTCGACGCTGCCGACGGATTCGCTTGCCAATAGCCTTGTGCAAAAGCCGCTTCACCCCGCGACTGATCTTTGGTTCTTCCAGAAGCCGATCACTCCGGCTCCCGCGCAGGTGATGTTCGGCTACGCGGCGATCACGTGGGGCGGGAATGACATGCAGGCGATCAAGGACGTTGCCGAGATGGGCTTCAAAGGCATCCAGTTGCGCTCCAACATCGTGCCGGAGTACGCGAGCAAGCCGAAGGCGTTGCGTGACATACTCTCGCAGCACCAATTGGAGATGGTCGCGCTCTCAAGCGGCGGCGTGCAGCTCGCGCCCGAACGGGAGAGGGAAGAGATCGAGAAGCACGCGCGCCACGGAGCATTCGTGCGTGATGTGGGCGGGCGCTATTTGCAGGTGACGGACGGCTTCGCGCGCCGCAAGTCGACACCGGTCGCCGACGACTACAAACGGCTCGGTCGCCTGATGACCGAGATCGGAAAGCGCACCGTCGAGATAGGCATCCCGCTCGGCTACCACAATCACATGAAGAATCTCGGCGAGACGCCCGAAGATGTCGAGCGTCTGATGAACGAGTCCGATCCACGTTATGTCAAACTCGAACTCGACATCGCGCATTATTTTCAGGGTGGCGGCGACCCGGCGAAGGCCGCGCGGCAGTACAAAGACCGCCTCTTGTTTCTGCACATTAAGGATGTCGAAAGTCCGCTCGCGGGGGCGACCGGCGACCCGCGTTTCTCTTACCGCTTCGTCGAACTCGGTCGCGGCAAAGTTGATCTGCCCGCGTTCTTTGCCGCGCTCAAAGAGATCGAGTTTCGCGGCTGGGCGATTGTGGAGTTGGACGCCGTGCCTGACAAGACGCGCACGCCGAAAGAAGCGGGAATGATTAGCAAGCGTTACTTGGAAGAAAAGCTTAAGATGAAGGTCTGAACAGTTTTCAGTTTTCAGTTTTGAGTTTTCAGATTCTTTTGGTCATTCTGTTTTCGGTCTTCAGTTGGTAGCTCGCGCCTCACAGCTTCAGCCTCCGGCTGGTTGCTCAAAACTGAAAACTGTCTGAAGGTACGCGCCAAAACCGAAACGCTGATACAATTTCGACCAATATTTCACTCTCGAAAGTAAGGAAGACCGCAATGGACAATTCGACGAAAAATTCTCGACGCAACTTCATCAAGCTGGCGGGCGCGGCGACGCTCGCCGCCGGCACGGCAAAAACTTTCACGCTCGAACCCGCTTACGCCCAGACGACACAGAGCGGCGCAAGCGTTTCGCCAAACGATAAAATCCAGATCGCGCTGATCGGCGCCGGCGGGCAGGGAATGAGTGACACGCAGACCGCTTTGCGTGTCCCCGGCGTCGAGATCGTCGCGGCGGCGGATGTGTACGACGGGCGCTTAGTGCGCGCCAAAGAACTCTGGGGCAAGGACGTTTTCACCTCGCGCGACTACCGCGAAGTGCTGGCGCGTCCGGAAGTCGACGCCGTGATCATCGCGACGCCCGACCACTGGCACGCGAAGATGGGCGTCGAGGCGGCAGAAGCCGGTAAGCACGTCTATCTCGAAAAGCCGATGGTGCAGCAGATCAAGGAAGGGATGGATGTCGTCAACGCGCAGAAGAAGACAGGGCGCATCATTCAGATCGGCAGCCAGCGCGTCAGTTCGATCATCTATCGCAAGGCGAAGGAACTTCTCGAAGCGGGTGCCATCGGTCAGATGAACACGGTCGAGGCGTTTTGGAATCGCAACTCGGCACTTGGCGCATGGCAGTATTCGATTCCGCCCGATGCGACGCCGGAGAACATCGATTGGGACCGCTTCTTGGGCCGCGCGCCGAAGCGACCTTTCGAGCCGATCCGCTTGTTCCGCTGGCGCAACTATCGCGACTACGGGACGGGCGTCGCGGGCGATTTATTCGTTCACCTCTTCTCCGGCATCCACTTCGTGCTTTCGAGTAATGGCCCGGTGCGCGTCATGTCGACCGGGGGCATCCGCTTCTGGAAAGACGGGCGCGACGTGCCAGACGTGATGTTCGGTCTCTACGACTATCCGCAGACGGCGACGCATCCGGCCTTCAACCTGGCGCTCAGAGTGAACTTCATGGACGGCGCGGGCGGCGAGGAAAGCTTCCGCTTCGTCGGCAGCGATGGCGTGCTGACCATCGGCGGCGGCGGCGTCCAGATCATTCGCGGCACGAAGCAGCGTGAGCCGGGCTACACCATCGAGACCTTCCCGAAGACAGTGCAGGAAGATTTCCTGAAGAAGTATCGCGTCGAATATCCGGAGCGCGCGCCGGAATTGAACACGCGCAACACGGAGAACTACGTCGCGCCAACTGGCTACCGCGACTCGCTCGATCACTTCCAGAATTTCTTCACTGCGATTCGCAACAACAAGCCGGTAGTCGAAGACGCCATGTTCGGCCTGCGCGCGGCGGGGCCGGCGCTGTTGACGAATGAGAGCTACTTCAACAGCCGCGTTTACAACTGGAATCCCGAAGAGATGAAGGTTGTCAAAGGCGATTCGTAACAGCAGAGCGACAACCAGGATGAGAGATCGTTTTAGAGGCGGGCCTTCGCCCGCCGTCTCAAGCCTCGGCAGGCGAAGGCTCGCCTCTCAACTATTGGTGTTTACTTAATTTCTGATGCCACTGTCTTTTTGGGGCACTGTGCATGGCATCTACTTAGACGCCCTCTCAAACTGAAACATCACTCGCAGCAAAAGACCGGAGGAAAATTATGAGCAGCGGTGAACAGAATTCGCGGCGCGACTTTATAAAGACCGCCGCCATCGGCGCCACCGGGTTGGCGTTCACATCGCCAAGCGCGTCCAGCTACGCCGGCATCCTCGGCTCGAACGACCGCGTGCGCGTCGGGATTGTCGGTTTCTCCGACCGCACCAAGTCGAGCCTGATCCCGGCGCTGATGGCGCACGCGAAGGAATTGAACTTCGACATCGTCGCCGTCTCCGACATTTGGAGTCGCCGCCGTGACGAGGGCGCGGCGCATATCAGCGCGAAGGCCGCGGAGAAGGGCTTCGCGTGGAGCAACATCGCCAAGGCGCGCAACAACGAAGAGTTGTACGACATGAAGAACGTCGATGCGGTAATCGTCGGGACCGCCGACTTTCAGCACGCGCGGCATGGCGTCGAGGCGGTCAGAGCGGGCCGCGACGCCTACGTCGAAAAGCCGATGGCGAACACGATGGAAGACGCGCGGGCGATCCTGAAAGCCGTGCAGGAAACCGGCAAGATCGTGCAGATCGGGACGCAGCGGCGCAGCAGTTCGAAGTACATGCGCGCCAATGAATTCATCAAGTCGGGCAAGTTCGGCGACATCAACATGGTTGAGATGACGTGGAACGTGAACCAGCCCGGTCGATGGCGTCGTCCCGCGCTGGTCAAAGAGATTCGCCAGGAAGAGACGGACTGGGATCGGTTCGTCATGAACCGCCGCGCCGACGGCAAGAAGGAAGCGTGGGACCCGCGCAAGTATCTTGAATTCCGTTTGTTCTGGCCCTACTCGTCCGGTATCCCGGATCAATGGATGGTGCATCAGATCGACACCGTGCATTGGTTCACCGGACTCGACCGCCCACGCAGCGTCGTCGCCAACGGCGGCATCTACCAGTGGCGCGACGGGCGCAAGAACTTCGACACGATGACGGCGGTCTTCGATTATGGCGCGGCGAACGACATGGCGAAAGGGGCGAAAGGCTTCCAGGTGGTCTACTCGTCGCGCATGGGCAACTCGGCGGGCGGCACGAAGGAGTATTACTACTCGAACGCCGGAATGATTAATCTCGATAACGGTAAGATCACGCCGGAAGGCGGATTGAAGAAGCAACAGGCCGACGAGATGAGTATGCAGCCGAACCTTTTGACGGAGATGTCGCTGGCGGAAGCGACGCCAAAGGTCGAGACCTCAGCCAACACCGGCCTCGACGGCGAAACGTCGGCGAACATGCGCAACTGGATGGAGTGCGTGCGTAGTCGCAAGACCCCGAACGCCGACGTACGAGCGGGTTATAACCACTCGGTCGCGCTCTGCATGACGATTGCCGCTTTACAGACCGGCCAGCGCATCACCTTCGACGACGTCAAGCAGGATGTCGTCATCGGCGGCGATTCGATGATGTCGAGTAAGAAAGAATAGCCGTCACTTCAGTGCTTACAGTCAGTGTAAAGAGTCGATGAGAAAGACAAATAACACAGAGACACAGAGAGCACAGAGTTGTGCTTTTCTCTGTGTCCTCTGTGTGACCTCCGTGCCTCTGTGTTATTCCCGTCCTGTTTTGTGAAGACCGCATTAAAGAATAAGGATAGACTCAGATGCCATCACCTCGATTAACGATGGGGCTTGTCGGAGCGTGCCTCGCCACCGCGTTTCTCATCCTGTCAGCGTCCCTCAAGGCACAGGCGCAGCAGCAGAGTAAGAACGGCGTAACGGTGGTTCCGAACGAAGCCGCGCGCCGTGTCGACGTGCTCGTTGACGGCCAACCGTTCACCTCATATATCTGGCCGGACACGTTGAAGAAGCCGACGTTGTACCCTCTGCGCACTGCAGCGGGAACACTGGTGACGCGCGGTTACCCTCTGGACCCGCGCCCCGGTGAGCGCGTCGACCATCCGCACCACGTCGGGCTGTGGTTCAATTACGGCGACGTGAACGGCGTCGACTTTTGGAACAACTCGACGAGCCTCAAGCCCGAACAATCGGCGAAGATGGGCACGGTGATGCACCGCAAGATCGTGCGCACGGAGGGCGGCAAGCAGACCGGCGAACTCGAAGTCGAAACAGAGTGGGTGATGCCAGACGGTAAATCTATTTTGCGCGAAAACACGCGCTTCGTTTTCCACGCCGGGCCGAACATGCGCGGCATTGACCGCATCACGAAACTGACCGCGCTCGACCGCGCCGTGGTCTTCAGGGACAACAAGGAAGGCGTGCTCGGCCTGCGCGTCGCGCGCGCTCTCGAACAGCCGTCGAAGGAACCGCAAGTCTTCACCGACGCGAGCGGCAAGCCGACCGATGTTCCGGTGATGAACAACGAAGGTGTGAACGGCGTGTATCGCAGCAGCGAGGGTCAGACGGGCGACGATGTGTGGGGCACGCGCGGGCGCTGGGTCACGCTCTCAGGAAAAGTGAGCGGCGAGGATGTCGTCGTGGCGATGCTCGACCACCCGCAGAATCCCGGATACCCGGCGTATTGGCATGCACGCGGCTACGGCCTGTTCGCCGCCAACCCGCTCGGCCAGAAAGTTTTCAGCACCGACAAGAAAGAGGCGGCGGTGCGTGAGTTGAACTTTACACTTCAACCGAAACAGTCCACGACTTTTCGACACCGGGTGTTAATCTTCGACGGTGCGGTGACGCCCGAACAGGTCGAGGCGCAGTCCCGGAAGTTCGTCGCCGATGTGAAGTAGGTAGAGTGGTTTGTTGATAACACAGAGACACAGAGGATTCACAGAGAACACAGAGAATTAAGCATTTAGTTTGTGCTGTCCTCTGTATTGCTGTGCTCTCTGTGTCTTCAACTCTGTGCCCTCTGTGTTAAAGACCGACGCGGACGACGCAGTTGTCGAGAGCAATACTGATGAGCGTCAATCAAGAGATTGCGGAAAAGACCGAGCGCCTGATGAGTCTGATGGCGGCTGAGAATCTGGGCGGCGTGCTCGTCGGCGCGCAGCACAATTTCGCGTGGCTGACGGGCGGCGGCACGAACGGCGTCGACGGAAGCCGCGATCCAGGAGTGGGTTCGCTATTCATCCGGCGTGACGGGCGGCGGTTCCTGCTCGCAAGTAACATCGAGGCGAGGCGCTTACTCGTCGAAGAACTAGACGGGCAGGACTACGAGCCAATCGAGTTCAGTTGGGAAGATGAGAAGGCTGACGCGACCATCGTAGCGCGCCGCGCCGCGGCACTGGTCGAAGGCGGTCAACTCATCGGTTCCGATTTGCCGCTCGGCGATGGCGTGCGCGTGATTGAGAATCTTTTGTCGCGGGCGCGTTGTCGTCTGACGGACGCGGAGGTTGAACGCCTGCGCGTGCTCGCTCGCGACACGGGGGCCGCCATCGGCGAGATGGCGCGGGCGCTTGAGCCGGGTGTGAGTGAGCGGGAGATTGTGCGCCGCGCAAGTGACGCGCTGGCGGCGCGCGGCGCGCGGGCAGTCGTCGCGCTCGCCGCCGCTGACGATAGATTAAAGCTGTTTCGCCATCCCGTGCCGACCGACAAGCGTTGGGAGCGGGTCGCGATGATCGCGGTCTGCGCGCGGCGCGGCGGCTTAACCGTCTCGCTGACGCGCATCGTTTGTGCAGGCGGCGTGCCGAACGATTTAAGAGACCGCACGCGCGCCACCGCCGAGGTCAACGCGCGCCTCTTCGACGCGACGCGACCGGGCGCGACCGGGCGTGAGTTATACGAAGTCGCCGCGCGCGCTTATGCCGATGTCGGCTTCCCCGGCGAGGAACACCTGCACCATCAAGGCGGCGCGATTGGCTACCGCACGCGCGAGTGGGTCGCGCACCCGCGCTCGGCAGAGCGGGTCGAGGACTGCGGGGCGTTCGCTTGGAATCCTTCGATCACCGGCACGAAGGTCGAAGAGACGGCCATCGTTCTTGACGATTCAATCGAAGTTATCACGGCGTCGCCGGACTGGCCGCGAGAGTCAGCGAGCGTCAACGGACGCGAATACATTTTACCGGGCGTGTTAGCGCTCTGACGCACTTATTCATTTCTAACGAAGGAGAACAAGATGAGCACACAGCTTGAAACCGCTACGACGAAGGGAACGATCTTCCGCCGTACCAACGCGCACCAAGGAAGACAAATCGCCGTCACACCGTCGAACAGCACGATGAAGCATCTGCACTACGGCCGCATCATTCTCGATGCCGGAACACCGCCTGTCAGCTTTGAAACCGGCGAGCACGAAACGGGACTGATCTGTCTTTCGGGAACGGGCACGGTAAAGGTCGGCGGCGAGTCGCACAAGCTCGACCGTTACGACTCGATCTACATCCCGCGCGACTCGTCCGTCGAAGTAACGACTGAAGGCGGCGTGGACTTCGCCGAATGTTCGGCGCACGTCACGGGAGTGTATCCGTTGAAGGTGGTGCGCTACGCCGACGTTGAAAAAGACGGCTCGCTGAAATTCACCACTGGCGGCTCGGCCAACACGCGCACCGTCAATGTTCTTCTCGGTAAGAACGTCGAGGCCGGGCGCATCCTCGCCGGCGTGACGACATCGGAGCCGGGCCACTGGACGTCGTGGCCGCCGCACGAACACGCCGCGATGCTCGAAGAGTTGTACGTCTACTATGACATGCCCGCGCCCGCCTTCGGTGTGCAGTTTGTCTATACAAACCCGGACGAGCCGGAGTTCGTCGGCGTCGTCAGAAACGGCGACGCGGTCTTGATGCCGAAAGGGTTTCACCCGAACGTCTCGATCCCCGGCCACCCGATCAACTTCGTCTGGATGATGGCCGCGCATCGCGAGGTCGAAGACCGCCAGTTCGGCGTCGTCACTGTCCAGCCCGGCTTCGACAAAAGCGGCACGGGATTGGAAGCGAGCCGGAAGTAGGATGATTTGCGATTGCCGATTGCCGATTGCCGATTTGAAATTCAACATCTGACACTTCAACTACGCGGTCAAAGGATGCAGTTCTCTCCGCGTCTTTAAATCGCAAATCGGCAATCGCAAATCGAAAATTCTCTAAACGGGAGGGCCGTTGTTGTGGCAACCACCAACAAACCGACAGGTGCGGGGACGGTGGCAGACAAATCGCTGCCGAAATCTTCAACCGACATCACGGGGGAGCAGGCGACGCAGATCGGCGGGGCGAGTGTCACCGGAGCCGCAGTTGCCGCTACTGCTGAAGACGGAGTCGGCGCGCGTATCGGGCGCTATCGGTGGGTGATCTGCGCGCTGCTCTTCTTTGCGACAACCATCAACTATATTGACCGGCAGGTGATCGGCATTCTCGCGAAAGACCTGCAGCTCATTATCGGGTGGAGCGAGTCCGACTACGGCAACATTACCGCCGCCTTTCAGGCCGCGTATGCAGTCGGACTTGTTGTCTCTGGACGCTTAGTAGATCGCTTCGGCACGAAGATGGGCTATACGGTGGCGATCATCGTGTGGAGCCTCGCCGGCATCGCCACCTCGCTCGCCCGTTCGCCATTTGGGTTCGGTATTGCGCGAGCCGCGCTGGGGGTTGGCGAAGCGGCTAATTTCCCGGCAGCAATAAAGACGGTTGCCGAGTGGTTTCCGAAAAAGGAGAGAGCCTTCGCCACGGGCATTTTCAACGCCGGGACAAACGTCGGAGCGATTGTTGCTCCCTTGACCGTACCGTGGATTGCCATCAACTTCGGATGGCAGTGGGCGTTTATCTTAACGGGTGCCATCGGCTTTGTGTGGCTGCTCTTCTGGCTACCGCTTTACCGTCGGCCGGAAGAACACCCGATGCTTTCCAAAGCAGAGTTGGCATATATTCAAAGCGACCCGCCCGACCCACCGGCGGCAAACATCCCGTGGGCGCAGTTGGTGCCGCACCGCCAGACGTGCGCGTTCGCGATTGGCAAATACTTAACTGATCCGGTGTGGTGGTTTTACCTCTTCTGGACTCCGACTTTTCTCCGCGAAAGTTACGGACTTGATCTCTCGCAAGTCGGCTGGCCGCTGGTCACTATCTATCTGATCGCGGATGTCGGCTCAATCGGCGGCGGGTGGTTGTCGTCAACCTTTATCAAACGTGGATGGAGCATTAATAGCGCACGGAAGACGGCGATGCTGATCTGCGCGTTGGGCGTGTTGCCGATCATGTTCGCCGCGTATGTTCAGAATTTATGGGTCTCCGTCGCGTTGATTGGCCTCGCGGCGGCAGCGCATCAAGGGTGGTCGGCCAACATCTTTACGATGGCTTCGGATATGTTTCCGCGCCGTGTGGTCGGATCAATTGTCGGCATCGGCGGGATGGCCGGCGCGATGGGCGGCGTCACGCTGGCGGTCACGACCGGTTATATTTTGGAAAGCACCAAGAGCGCGGCCAACCCCGGCGGCGACTACTCCGCGGTCTTCTACCTCGTCGGTCCTGCTTATCTGTTTGCGCTCACGATCATTCATCTGCTGTCACCAAAGCTTCAGCCACTAGAGCAGGTCGATGCGCGGACGCTGAACCCTTTGTCAGTCGGGTCGCTGGTTGGCTTTGGGTTCGTCGGGCTGATCTTCGGTACGTTCGTCGGGTGGGTGCTTGATGTAGCTCTCAAGGTCCCCGGCGTCGTTTCATCGAAGTACATGGTGATGGGAGCGCTCGCTGGCGCGGTACTTGGACTTGTCAGCGGGTTTCTGATTACCAGTTCGATCTCGAAGAGATAGGGAATTTTCGATTTTCGATTTGCGATTGCCGATTGAAAGACACGCTGCCTTGGCTGGGTGCGTGCATTCTTCAAATCGCAAATCGGCAATCGCAAATCGAAAATCGAGTATGCTTAACATCAAACCAAAATCCGACTGCCGCTGGGACTTGGTCAGTCTGGGCGAGGTGATGCTGAGGCTCGATCCGGGCGACGGGCGGGTGACGACGACGCGCACGTTCCAGGCGTGGGAGGGCGGTGGCGAATATAACGTCGCGCGTGGGTTGAAGCGTTGCTTCGGGATGAGCACCGCGATTGTGACGGCGCTCGCCGATAATCCGGTCGGGCGACTGGTCGAAGACTTGATGTTTCAAGGCGGCGTGGATCAGACGCATGTGCATTGGGTGAAGTACGACGGCGTCGGGCGCACCGTCAGGAACGGCTTGAATTTTACGGAGCGCGGTTTCGGCGCTCGCGCGGCGCTCGGTTGCTCGGATCGCGGGCATACCGCCGTCTCACAACTGCGCGCCGGCGACATTGATTGGGAACAGATCTTCGGCGCGGAAGGCGCGCGCTGGTTTCACACTGGCGGCATCTTCGCGGCGCTGTCGGAGACAACGCCGGAAGTCGCGAAGGAAGCCATCACAGCGGCGAAGCGTCACGGCACAGTTATCTCTTACGATTTGAACTACCGCGACAGCTTGTGGAAATCCATCGGTGGGCAGGCGCGCGCGCGCGAAGTGAATCGCGAACTTGCGCCGTTCGTTGACGTGATGATCGGCAATGAAGAGGACTTTACCGCTGCGCTCGGCTTCGAGGTCGAAGGTTTGGACGAGCATCATTCAAAGCTCGACGTGGAAAACTTTCGACGGATGATCGAGCGCGCGGTCAAAGAGTTTCCAAACTTCAACGTGGTCGCGACGACATTGAGAAACGCGCGCACCGCGACGGTTAACGACTGGGCAGCGGTCTGTTATCACGACGGCGAGTTATCCAAATCGGCGACGCGCGAGGGTTTGGAAATCTTCGACCGCGTCGGCGGCGGCGACTCGTTCGCTTCAGGATTAATCTACGGCTTCCTAACGGAGCGCGGCGTGCAGTGGGCGGTCGAGTGTGGCGCGGCACACGGTGCTTTGGCGATGACGACACCGGGCGACACGACGATGGTGACGCTCGCTGAAGTCGAGCGCGTGATGAAGGGTGGCGGCGCGAGAGTCGCAAGATAAGTGGGTGTGGAATGAACAAAATTGAAATCATGCAACGCATTCGCGAAGTCGGTATTGTGCCGGTCATCCGCGCGCAAACATCCGACGAGGCGATGCGCGCGATTGACGCGATCATGGCAGGCGGCGTGTCGGTGCTGGAAGTGACGATGACAGTGCCGGGCGCGGTGCGCGTGATCGAAGATGTTGCGAAGCGGTACGGCGCAGATGTGTTGATCGGCGCCGGTACGGTGCTCGACGCGGAGACGGCGCGGACGGTGATTCTCGCGGGGGCGCAGTTCGTCATCAGCCCGTCAACAAATCTCGATATGATCGCGTGCTGTCACCGCTACGGCGTGCCGGTGATGCCGGGCGCGCTGACGCCGACCGAAGTCGTGGCGGCGTGGGAAGCGGGCGCAGATGCGGTGAAGGTTTTTCCGGCGGGTGCGCTCGGCGGCGCGAGCTACATCAAAGCGCTGAAGGCCCCGTTGCCGCAGATCGAACTGGTGCCGACGGGCGGCGTGTCGCTCAAGACGGCGGCGGACTTTATCAAAGCCGGCGCGATGGCGCTCGGCGTTGGCGCGGATTTAGTGGACACGAAGGCGCTCGCGGAAGGAAACGCGCAACTGATTACGGAACGCGCCCGGCAGTTCGTCGAGATTGTTAAAGAGGCGCGCGGCGCAGAATAGGGCAAAAGTAAAAAGGTTAAAGGCAAAAATTACGACCCTCAGCCTTTTGAATTCGGCACTAATGATGAACCGCAGAGACTTTCTGAACACAACGACACTGGCGCTCGCGGGCGCGAGTTGTGCGCGTGACCTCTGCGCGCACGCGGCGCCGAATCACCCCGTCGTGATAACCACGCGCGGTGCCGTCCGTGCCGATCAACTCGGCGTGACGTTGATGCACGAGCACTTGATGGTTGATTTTCTCGGCGCGGCCAAGGTCAACAAAAATCGTTACGATCAAACGGAAGTTTTTCGCGTCGCGTTGCCGCACCTGAAGCGCGTGGCAGAACTGGGATGCCGCACATTCGTTGATTGCACGCCGGCTTACATCGGCAGAGATGCGTGGCTGCTGCAACGTCTGTCGCGCGCCGCCGGTATCAACATCATCACGACGACCGGGTACTACGGAGCGGCGAATGACAAGTACGTGCCGGCGCATGCCTACCGCGAGAGCGCCGAACAGTTGGCCGCGCGTTGGACGAAAGAGTTCGAGAGCGGCATTGAGGGTACGACCGTTCGGCCCGGCATCATCAAGATTGGGGTTGATGCCGGGCCGCTCTCCGCGATTGACGCGAAGCTTGTCCGCGCGGCGGCGCTCACGCATCTGCGGACAGGCTTGACGATCTGCTCGCACACCGGCGACGGTGTGGCGGCGATGGAACAATTGGACGTCATCGCTAAACTGGGCGTGTGTCCGCAAGCGTTCGTCTGGGTGCATGCGCAGAACGAGAAGAACCGAGATGTGCATGCGCGCGCGGCGGAGCGCGGTTGCTGGGTCGAATTCGACGGCATCAGCCAGGAGAGCGCCAAGCAATACGCCGAGACGCTGAAGCAGATGGTCGGGCGCGGCTTCCTCAATCAGACCCTTATTTCGATGGACGCCGGTTGGTATCACGTCGGCGAGCCAGGCGGCGGAAAGTTCCGCGGCTACGAGAGTCTCTTCCTGGATTTTCTGCCTGCGCTGCGTGATGGCTTGAATGAGACTCAGGTCAAACAGTTGCTCGTTGGCAATCCGCAGAAAGCTTTAACGCTGAGCGTCAGAGCCTGAATCTATGCCGCTTCAGATGAGAGCAGGGCGCGTAGGTTTATCAACACAGAGAGCACAGAGATGAAGACACAGAGGACACGGAAAGTTTTTCTCTGTGCTCTCTGTGTTAAGCCTTACTCCGCCTCATACTCAAACAAGAATTTCTTAATCCACTGGCAAGATGCTACCAACTATGAAAGCAAAATTTCCAATCGCACTGATCTGTTCTCTTTGCCTCTTCTCAACAATCTTCATCTCGCACGCTTCTGCCGCGCCGCGTATCAAGGTGATTAAACTCACGGTGACAAACCCGACAACGGACATGCGCCCGGCCGAGAACATCGTTGTCAGCGTCGCCGATTTGAAGCGCGTCGCGCCTGAATTCAAGGCCGCCGCGTGCATCATCACGACGAGCGATGCCGCGACACTCGAAGAAGACGCGCGCGCGTTACAGGCCGCGGAGTTACCTTCGCAGGCGGACGACTTGGACGGTGACGGCAAACTCGACGAGATTGCTTTTCAGCTTGATCTGAAACCTTCGCAGACGCGCGTCGTGACCGTCGCGTTTGGCGAGGCGGCGACGATCCAGCGTCTGCGCGGCGACTTTCCGAAGCGTACGCACGCGAAGTTCGCGACGAAGTATGAAGGGATGGGCTGGGAGTCGGACGTGACGGCGTGGCGCATCTACTTCGACAAACGAAACGCGATTGATCTGTTCGGCAAGCGCCGGCCTGGGCTGCATCTGGAAATGTACGGCTTGCCCGAATACGACTATCACGAAGAGTCGCCGTATGGTCGCGACATCTACAAGAACGGCGACGCCATCGGTATCGGCTCAATCGCCGCGGTGGTTGACGGGAAAGTGGTCAAGGTGTCCGACGTGGCGGAACGCAAATGGCGCATCATCAGCGCCGGGCCGGTGCGTTCCATCATTGAACTCACATATAACGGTTGGAAGGTCGGGGGGCGATCTGTTGATCTGGCAAGCCGCATCACGCAATGGGCCGGCGAACGGGGCTTCGAGCACCACGTCACGGTGAAGAACGGCGATGACTTGGTGCTTGTGACGGGGCTGCCGCGCAAGCTCTCGACGAAAGAGGTGTTCATTGAGCCGACAGCGTCGCAACCCGTCTTTTCTCAAATCACGTGGGGGCATCAGGTACTTAAAACCGGCGCGACGGCGACCGAATCGCTACCCGATCAAAACCTAGGTTTGGGTATCATCATCCCCGGCACGGAAAGCAAGGCGACCAACAGCGACAACACGTCCGATCTGTTGAGGCAAGTTGCGTTGAAAGACGGCGCGGCGCGTTGGTACGTGACGGCGGCGTGGGATCAGGAGGGAAGCGAGCGACTGGTCGCGACCGGTAATGGGAGACAAAGGAACCAGAGCGGCTCGCGAGTCTACCCGGCAACGGACGCGATCATAACCGCCGAAGCTTTCAACGCATATGTGAAGGCAGAGGCGGCGCGCATCGCAAGTCCGGCGCGGGTCAGCATGTTGTCGAAAGAAGCTACGTCGCAGTCCGCGCCGCCCGACACGCTCGCGCCCGCCACATCGAAGACTTACACGCAGGCCATCGAATTGATTCGTCAACAAATCGACCGCACCGCGCAGCAGTGGGAACCGCTTATCTCCAAAACTCCCGGCGAGGCGTTTGATAAGTACGACGGTCCCGGCTTCTTCACCGAGGGCGACAATCAAACCGGCGAGTGGAAATCGCAGAAGGGGTATTTCTGGACGGGCAGCTTCTGGGTCGGCGAGTTATGGAAGATGTACGGGCGGACAAAGGACGAGAAGTATCGCCGCTGGGCCGAGACGTGGAACGCGCAGCTGCTCGGCAAAGAGATGCGACAGAATCACGACACCGGTTTCCTGAACTACTATGCGTCGATCTTCGGCTATCAACTGACGAAAGACCCGAAGTACCGCACGAGCGGACTGCGCGCCGCCGCGCGTTTGAAGCAGCTTTACAATCCGACCACTAATCTGGCCGCGTCGTGGGAAGTGAACGGCGACGACACGATCATCGACACGATGATGAATCTGCAAATCTGGTGGTGGGCGTCGAAGGAAACGGGCAATCCTGAGTGGCGCGAGATGGGGCTGAAGCACGCGCTGAGGAGCGCCGAGTGGCTCGTGCGTCCCGACGGCTCGGTGATTCAATCCGTTCACTACAACCCCGGCGACAACCGACAGGAGTTCAGTTCGCATGGCGTCAAAGTAAAAGTTGCGACCGATGCGAAACCCGGCGAACAGGTCTTTCATCACACGCATCAAGGCTTTGCCGCCGACACCGCGTGGGCGCGTGGTACGGCGTGGGCGCTCTACGGTTTCGCGGTCGCGCGCGACGAGACGAAAGACCCGCGTCTGCTCGCGACCGCCGAGAAGATTGCGGCGTTCGTCATTGATCGTCTGCCCGAAGACGGCGTGCCGTGGTACGACTTTCACGACGAAGGTGTGCATTTCCGCAACCGCGACACATCCGCTGCCGCGCTGATCGCCGCCGGACTGCTCCGCCTCTCTGAGTCGGTCAGCGACAAGGCGCACGCAGCGATGTACCGGCGCGAAGGCGAGCGAATCGTGCAGTCAGTGATTGATCGTTACCTGGCGCCGGTCGCGGCGGGTGACGCGACCCCGCCCGGCGTGCTGCGCCACGGCTCTTCGACGCGCCCGCACGACGGGATGTTGACCTACGGCGAATACTACCTGCTCGAAACTCTGCTGTGGCTCGACGAGCACAAAGCGGAGCGAGGAATGCGCTAACGGTTTAGACAATCGCGTCAGTGTGCTCAATCGCTGCGAGGTAAATCCGGCAGGACATCCACCAAAACGCAAAAGCGAGATAGTTAGCATGTTATTTCTCGGCATCGACGTGGGAACCGGCGGGACGCGCGCCATCGTGGTTGATGTGAGCGGGCGTGTTGTCGTCGCCGCCACAGATGAACACGTGCCGTTCGCGTCGCCGCAGACGGGGTGGGCGGAACAAGACGCGCGCGACTGGTGGCGGGCGACCGCCGGCGCGGTGCGTGCCGTGCTCGCACACGACGGAGTGCGCGCAGAAGAGATTGCTTGTGTCGGACTCACCGGGCAGATGCATGGCTCGGTGCTGCTTGACGGAAAGGGCGAAGTCCTGCGCCCCGCGCTCATCTGGTGCGATCAGCGGACGGAAGAACAGTGTCGCGCATTGACGGAGAAAATCAGCGCGGCGCGTTTGATCGAACTCGTCTCGAACCCGGCGCTGACCGGCTTCACGCTGCCGAAGATATTGTGGGTGCGCGAGCACGAGCCGCAGGTGTGGGCGCGCGTCGCGAAAGTTCTGTTGCCGAAAGATTACGTGCGCTTTCGTTTGACCGGCGATTACGCGAGCGATGTGGCCGACGCTTCGGGCACGCTGCTGTTCGATGTCGCCAGACGGCGCTGGTCTGCGGAGATGCTTGACGAGTCAGAAATAGATCACACGTTGCTACCGCCGGTGTATGAATCGCCGGAGATCACGGGTAGCATCTCACCCGAAGGCGCGGCGGAGACCGGCTTGCGCAACGGTACTCCGGTCGTCGCGGGCGCGGGCGATCAAGCGGCGGGCGCGGTCGGGATGGGCATCGTGCGCGTTGGCGCGGTCAGCGCGACCATCGGCACGTCGGGCGTGGTGTTCGCGGCGACTGACCGCCCGTCACTTGACCCACTCGGGCGCGTCCACACGTTCTGTCACGCAAATCCGGGGCGGTGGCATGTGATGGGTGTGACGCAGGCGGCGGGGCTTTCTTTGCGCTGGTTCCGCGACCAGTTCGGCGCGGGCGCGGATGACGGGCGCGATTCGTACGAGCGTCTGAGCGAAGAAGCGGCCACGGTCCCGCCGGGCGCGGACGGCGTGATGTGGGCACCATATCTGATGGGCGAGCGGACGCCGCACCTTGATCCGCACGCGCGCGCCGCGCTCACGGGCCTCGCGGCGAATCACACGCGCGCACATTTCATCCGCGCGATTCTCGAAGGCGTCGCGTTTTCTTTGCGCGACACGTTGACGATCTTCGGTGAGATGGGTGTGCCGGTTGAAAGCATTCGTCTCGGCGGCGGCGGCGCACGCTCCGCGGTGTGGCGGCAGATTCAGGCGGACGTGTACGGACAGGCGATTGAAATTGTCGAAGCCGAGGAAGGTGCGGCTTATGGCGCGGCGTTGCTCGCAGGCGTCGGCGCTAATGCATGGCCGAGCGTTGACGCGGCGTGTCAGTCGGTCGTCAGAATCGCCGAGCGCGTCGAGCCGAGGGTGGAGACGGCGGAGTTGATGAATCGTCGGTACAGAGGTTTCCGCGCGCTGTACCCGGCTTTGCGAGAGGTGGGACGGCAGGGTGATAAGTAGTAAGGCAAAAGTAAAAAGGGAACAGGCAAAAGTGTTGGCGGTTAAATCCTTCGCGATTAAATCTCAGAATACGAAGTCGGGCGCAGGAACACGCTGCTGATGTTAGAGACGATCTCCGGGTCGGTAAAGCCGGGCGTCGCGCTCAGCTTCTTCCATTCGGGGTCGGCGACGAACGCACTCCAATTCTTGTCGCGCGTCGCCATGTCGGGGAAGGTCAGCATGTATGTCAGATTCGGCAGCTTCGACCCGATCAACGTCTCGCCAAAGAAGACGGGTTGCAGTCCGGTGCGTCGAAAGATGGCGGTCTCGCCGATGTCGAACATTTCAATCTTCTTTTTGTTGGCTGCCTTGTTGTGGCTCTCGTAGATGCGCAACTCAAACAGGCGCGGCTTGTTGCCAGCCGCCGCCGCCGGCACTTCCAGTTTCGGCATTCCCGGAAAAGCGATCATCAATGAACTCTCCGCCCGCACATAGGTCGGGTCGGTCGCCGGGGCGCTGAGAAAGTTGGCACCCTCCTTCCGGTATTCGGCGTCGGCGGAAACGCGCGCCGCGGCGGTCGCGAACGACTCCATTGATTTATGAGTAATCAGCATGTAGAGCGTCGGGCTATCGGGGCCGATCATCACATTGAAGAATCCGACCGGGCCGACGCCGGCGCGCTTCATCGCGGGCAGCGTGACCTTGCCGAAAAAGTCGTCGGCCATTTTCTGCTTCGCTCCGCGCCGCAGGTGATAGAGTCGCAGTTCATAGTATTCCGGCTTAATATCGGTTTGCCTGTTGGTCGTCGCGGCGAGCGCGTCGGCGTCGAGCGTCGCGCCGGCAGCAACGCTCGACACTACGAGCGAGGTGGCGAGAAAGTCTCTTCTTTTCATCATGGTCTGGTTCAGGAAATGCGCTTGCTCTTTGCTTAAGCACCTCGCGCAAAAGTTTTTCGGGATGAAGAATGAATGAAGAAGATGCTGGATGTTAGATGCTGGATGTTAGTCAAGACACGCCAGTGGTATTGCCAACATCTGACATCTAACATCTAACATCTGTTCCTCAGTGGCTTCGCTTTTGCCCTTTACTTTTTACGAAAAAGGTTCTTAATGCCCCACCGCTTGCGGTGGGGATGGATGAACCATCTTGCGCGGGGGTTCGATGCCCGCGGGCAAGATAGCTGAGATTGATAGCATGGGTGCATGGTCTTTAGC
>JACDEG010000470.1 GCA_013816505.1 Pyrinomonadaceae bacterium
ATCATCGGCCCGCAACTGACCGACGAAGAAGAGCGACATCCCGGCGGCGCAGGCGACGATCACCGCCAAATTGCGGGGGCGGAATCGCTCTTTGTAGAGTAGCGGCTCGAAGATCAGGATGTAGATTGGCGCGGTATACTGAAGAAAGATCGCGTTCGCTGAGGTCGTCAGTTTGGTGGCGATGACGAACAGCAACAGCAACGCCGCATATAAAACGGCGGCGGCGCCAGTCACGATGTTGAGGCCGAAGCCTTCGCGCCGCGTGAAGAACGCGACCGCAGCGGCGGCGAGCAACGAGCGACCGCACGAAAGCTCGAAAGCAGTCAGCGATGTTTTTTTGATGAACAGTCCGCCGGTGCTCCACAGTAGCGCCGCGGCGAGCACCAGCAGAATGGGCGGCAGATTCGCGGTCGCGGCGTCAAGAATCGTTTGATCGGCGCGCTGGTTTGAAGGCTTCATTAGCGCCCGCCCTCGCTCGCTCGTGGTGGAGTGATGTTGCGAATTTTAGTCAACATGTTCGCTGAAGTGCTGCCCGGTTCCGGCGGGCGATAGTAAAACATCGGCGTCAGAAAACATACCGCCCTCTCAAGGCCGCGGCGCGTGCCGGGCACCAGTCGCAACTAAGGAGCAAAAGAATCATTGATGTCGCAGACGCTGACAAATTATCTCGCGGTCGCGGTGGGCAGCATGCTCGGCGGGATGTTGCGCTATGGGTTGAGCACTTCGGCGCTGGCGCGCGTCGCCGTCCCCTTCCCGGCGGCGACGTTTTTGATCAACATCAGCGGCTCGTTCGCGCTCGGTTTTTTCCTCACGTTCGCGGCCACCCACGCCGGTGTCGTCGGCCCGCACGTGCGCCTCGCCGTCGCCGTCGGCTTCCTCGGCGCGTACACGACCTTCTCGACTTTCGAGCACGAGAACCTGCGCCTCTTTGAAGAGGGCTATTTCATCACGGCCCTGCTCAACGTCGTCCTCAGCGTCGCCGTCGGCTTCGCTGCGGTGTGGGGCGGAAGCCGCCTCGCGCTGAAGATGACCAGACACGCCGCGCCGACGGAAGGCTTCGTCAATCGGCGCTGACTTAAAGGCCGGGGCGGTCTCTACCAGCGTCTTTCGGCGTGATGGTATACTCGTGTCTTCAATGCATCTGTGCAAATTGCTCTGGCATCTAAAACTCGCGCCGCAATTTCGGGCGGTGTTTTTTACCACACTCACAAAGGGATAATTTAATGAAAGAATTTAAACCTCAGGATCAACGCTTACGACAGCCGCAGGCGTGGCCGCCGGACGGCGGCTGGGGCAGCCTCCAGGCGAGCACCGCGGCAGAGGCAACCATCTCCGAGCGGATGGGTTTCGTCAGAAAAGTTTACGCGCTCTTTTTCGCCGCGACGCTGTTCGCCATCGGCGGCGTCGCGCTCGGCTTCATGTTCCCGCCGATCAGGGATGCCATCGAGGGCAATTTCTGGATTTCGCTCATCATCCTGTTCGGCGGCGTCTTCGCGGCGCAGGCGGTGCGCCACGTGCCCGGCGTCAATCTTCTGGCGCTCTTCGGATTTACGACGCTGACCGGCGTGGTGATTTCGCCGCTGATGTCAAAAGTTGCTGAGACTAACCCGGCTTCGATTCTTCAGGCGGGCGTGCTGACGGTCGGCATCTTTGGTGGATTGACGGCCTACGTCTTCATCACGAAGAAAGATTTTAGTTTCCTGCGTGGCATGATTACGGTCGGCTTAATCGTGATGATCCTTGCCGGACTGCTGAACATCTTCATCGTCGGGTCGAGCGCCCTCGGTTTCGCGATTGCTGCGGCGTCGCTGCTACTCTTCTCCGGCTTCGTGCTCTACGACACGTCGAACATCATCCGCCGCTATCCAACGAACGAGTACGTGGCGGGCGCGCTGTCGCTATACCTCGATGCATTCAACATCTTCCTCGCGCTGATCCGCATCCTTAACGCGGGTCGCCGCTAAAGATTAGTCTCATTTCATCAGACGCAAAAAAAGCGGGGTCGCTCTTCGGAGAGGGCGACCCGCTTTTCCGTTCACCTAAGCGGATTCCCTGCTCTACACATCTTGGCGCGTCCTCACGACACGGTTTTGAAATGGAGCAAATGACATCTCGCATCATCTCATGCAAGTGCTCTGATGTGGCACTCATACGCTATGGTAAAATCGCTCTCGTTCAGAGCCGCAAGTATCGTCGAGGTAGAGGCCATGACTATTACGTTAGAACTAAAGCCGGAGACGGAAGCGCAAGCCGTCGAGCAGGCCGAGGCGCGCGGCATCTCCGTCGAAGACTTTATAGAGTCTGTCATTGAAGAAAACCTGAACGGCGAAGTGGGAGGGGCTTTTGCTGAGACAGCGTCCCTCGAAGAGTGGACGCGCGAGTTTCAAGAGTGGGTGGATAGCCATGAATACATCACCGCGCCGCCTGCCGATGACAGCCGCGAGAGTATCTATCGGGAAAGAGAAGATAGCCAACTATGAGCTATCTGGTAGATACGAACGTGCTGCTGCGGAGCGTGCAACCTAAACATCCGATGCACAAGGACGCGGTGACTGCGGCGTTAAAACTCAAGCAAAGCGGTGAAAGCCTCTGCATCATTCCGCAAAACCTGATCGAGTTCTGGGCGGTCGCCACGCGCCCGGTCACAGCGAACGGGTTGGAATTATCCGTAGCCAGCGCCGCGCAGGAACTAACAACTACGTTGACTGGCACAATTACTCGTCGTACTGGAACGGTGAGGTATATGTGCTGTTCTGGAATCCTTACTTCGGTCCAGGTCCGAGACGCGACGTACGAACTTCTCTTATTCGGATCGGTAATACACATGCCTCGTTCGACTTAGACCTCCTGCCTAGAGGTACAGCTACTGGCATCAACTTCTCCCCGAGGTCTACTATTGCGAGACAGAGCGGAGTAACGGAATTGCAGGTGCAGATTTCAACTACCCGCGCGACCATTGTAGGCACACGAATAACGGTCGAAATACAAGTCGAAACGAATCCAGGCCAGGTTCAGCTAGAAATCACCACCTACGAGGCACAGGCCATTGTGGGGGCTCATGAAAATGGTCAAGTAATTTTGGCGAAGTTTCCCATAGGAACCCCTGCATCTAATCCGAACTCAGGACAGGTTGGATTCAGGGCGACCATAACCAGAATAGAAGGTCCTCGAGGTGAACCGGTAGAGAACGGCTCTGGCACTTCTCCAAGTACCATCACCACCGGCACCAATCCACTGACAGTAACCCCATAAGGCTTGAGAAGTCTGTGAAGTTAATTAATAATCCACAAGCGATGACGGCGTCCAACTAAACGGAATAGAGGCCGTCACTACTTCTTAAGTTATAAAGAGGAGGGAGTGAGTATGAAGCTGAAAAGATACTGGCTTTTAGTTCTGGCAGTGATGAGTCTTCTCTGTGTAGTAGGTTGGACGGCCTTCGCGCAGCGGCAGAACACATCGAGGACTGTGTGGGAGTACAAGATTGTAACTTACACATCTGAAGAGAAGTTCAATGAACTTGGCGCACAAGGTTGGGAGCTAGTAACAGTTAGTGAGACTCGTCAAGGTGAGTCCGGTAATTTGAACTATTGCTTCAAACGCGCCAAGTGATCCGCGGAAAACGTGTAAAAGTCAGAACGGGTGATGACTGGCAGCTTGTTTTTACCGGCGCACAGCGACCCCAAGTTTGCTCCGCGCAGATTTTAGTACGCTCGCTAGTGCTATCCGACGAACGGGTACGTGGCGGGCGCTTTGTCGCTGTATCTCGATGCATTCAACATCTTCCTCGCGCTGATTCGCATCCTTAACGCGGGTCGCCGCTAAGGCAAGGCATCAGTCGGTAAACAAGGCGGGGCACTCATTCGTGAGCGCCCCGCTTTTTCGTCCGTCGGGGAGAAGGGCAGAAGTCTGTGTTAAATCCTGCCCCACGCCACGCTCAATTCCACATCGCCCATCAACTCTAAAAATCGAACTTGATCGCGAGTTGCAGTTGCCGCTGCGTCAGGAACGTGCGCGGCGAGCCGAACGCGGCGGTCGCGAACGGCTGGTTGAGAGTCAAACTATTAACGCCGCCGGCGGACGCGGCGGTGAAGTTGCGAAAGAAATTCGCGTTGACCGTCTCCAGATTCGCGCGGTTGAAGATGTTAAAGCCTTCGAGGATCAAACGCAGGCGCGCCGTTTCGGTAACGCGGATGTTGCGCGTCGCGCGCACGTCGAACTGGTAGACATTCGGCGTGCGAGAGTCGTTGCGCGCCGTGCCGGGCACGCGGTCGTTGCGCAAATTGCCGTCGCGGTTCAGGTCGGCGCCGATGCCAGCCGTGTAAGCGAAGCCGGATTGAAGCTGGATAATTCCAGAGAAAGTGTAGTCGCTTAAAAGTGCGCGCACCACCGCATTGTCGCTGCGCTCGAATCGGCCCAACTCATAGACGGGACTGAACACGAAGCGATGCGGCTGGTCAGAGTCACCGTTTCCGTAGTCGTCGCGGAGGTTGAAAGAATTCTGCACGATCTTGGCGTCGTCGCCGCCGCCGGGCACGACCGCCGTCTGGTCGGGTTTGTCGTCTTTCGCTTTCGATAAGGTGTAAGACGCGGTGAACTGCAAGCCTCTGGAGAAGCGGCGCTGCACCTGCACGGCGAGGCCGTCGTAGCGCGAGTTGGAATTGCTCTCGAACAGGCTGATGCGGTTGTAGCCGGTGAACGGCCGCAGCGGCGTCGTTGACCTAAATTGCGCGCCGGCGTCCGCGCCCACGCCGGGAAATCGCTTGACCGTGTAAGTCTGTCCATCTAAGCCGGTCGCGGCAACATCAACCGGCGGGAACAGATTGATGTCACGGGTGCGCGACAAGTGTACGCCGCGGAACAGCATGTACGTCACCGACAGACTGACGTTCGGTAGGACTTCGCGCTCGAAGCCGAGCCGCGCCTGCTGCACGTATGGCTGTACGTAATCCGGCGTGAACAGAAACAGGTCGGGGCCCGTCGGCGTGCTCGTCGGCGGCGCAGAGAAGACATTGGGGTATGTAAGGC
>JACDEG010000471.1 GCA_013816505.1 Pyrinomonadaceae bacterium
GCACAGTTGCGGCAAGGTGCTGTAACAACTCGAGGCTTGTTACTTCTAACCGTTCCGGCACATTCATCAGGCGGGTGTAGCGGTGCGGTCGCTCTGGTATGTCGTCACCTTTAGCCGCAAGCGTGCCGTACAGCTTGATCATGCGGCTGGCGTTGTAGGTTGAAGAATCAATCTCAATTGCTGTGTCATCAAAGCGGAAGCGCAGAGCAGCGAGGCACTGCTTCAAGAGCGCTGTCACTTCCGCCGTGTTCGGCAGATCAACGCGGTAGAGCAGATGCCCGCCATTGCCGCTATCAGCGTATACGGGTTCAGGAAAGCCTAACTCGCGCAAGAAAGCGCGCACCTCTTCCGCGCGCTGCAACGCTGCCGCATGTTCATCATCTGTTGCGCTGATGCCTGCGGGTCGCTTTGCATCACAGTCGATAAAGAGCCATCGGCGCGAGGTGATATGTTCGTCTTGTGTTGTGCGCTCAGCATAAGCCACGCAGCGGTTAGCAGCGCGTGCAAACAACGCTTGGTTGACAGGGTTAAGCGAGATGTAGACGCCATCGGCTTCCCCGCTCCACTTAGCGGCATCAGCGGCAAGCTTTGCAAGATCGGTGTAGTAGCCCGACACTGTTTTGTAACGTCCGGCTTTGGGTACGCGCATCTCAACAACCGCGCCGGGTTCAACGATCACAGCTAATGCCTGTTCAATAGTAGATGCTCGCCCACCATATTGACCTGGTGGTTGTTGCTCCCTATCATGAGGAACGAAAGCGCCTGTGCTATTGGCATTGCTCAGGTTTTCATCTGCGGCGGGTATTTGCTCGTAACAAACGCCCGCCGTGTTCTCTTTATTTAGCATTGCGCCGTGCTCCTTCCTGTCCGCTTTTTTCGCCTTGTGGCTTGCGCTCGCAGGATGCAAGAAAGGTTGCAATGTGCTCTTCGCTGAAAAGCACGCGCGTTCCTACCCTGTAAAAACCGATTCGCCCGCGCTGCATCAAGCGGCAGAGGGTCGGCTTGCTGATGCCGATCTTGCGCGCTGTTTGACTTGCAGACTTTAAGTTGTCGCTTTGCAAAGGAGAGTCACGTTGCTTATGAGTGGTGGTTTGGCTCGTTACATCCGATTCATTCATCGTTTCCTTCATTTAGTTTTCCCTCAACCTCATCACGGAAATGAAATCGCCTTGCATGGCAGCGTTGCTCTGCAATGCAAGGCGATCATAGATGATGGAGTACTTTTTTAGTTGACCTTGAACACCCGGCTAATAAAGGTCAAAATTTAATCCCCTCCGCTCGGCGTTGTTTCTCTCCTCGTCATAAACCTTTTCCAAATCTTCAATCGTAACTGCGTAACGTTTCATTTGTCGCGTCAGTACACTTTGGGAAATGCCCCTTCCGCCATACATCTCTCTAGCGAGTGCTGACAAAGTTACCCGCCCAAACACTTCCCAGCGACGCTCGTTAACTTTCCACGAGACAAGCCGGACGCTCTTTCGAGTTTTCGGTAGCCTCCATAAACGTGAGGATGTCTCTCGCCCGTTTGATGTCATGTGACGTTTGGCGATCAACATTGCGCTTCGGTTTGCTTTTTTGGCCGCTGCCAGGTATGCAGCGTTTACTTCCCTCAAAAACACAGCGCGGTCTGGTAGTCGCCCTGGGCGAGCAGACATCCGCTCGGTTGCACGTTCTGAGTAAAACTTACGTATGTCTTCGGCTTGTTCAGTAGGATCGAAGTTATCTAAAAAGAAATACCAACCATTTAAGTTACGTAATACTTGTAACCTTATTTCGTGAACCAGCCCTTGCATCGCATCTCGGATGTTCTCTTCTACTTTCTCTTTTAAGAGTCGCCGCGCTTCTTCTTCGCAAAGGTAGATATGATTAAGGTTGACTGTTTTCCCCCCCGTCTCACCAATCGTTGATATAGCTTCAGCAAAAAAGTCTTCTAAATTCTGGAATAAGGCGTTGGGGTAGTACGAGCAAACCAGCTTACCGTACTCTTCATCCTGAACAACGAAATCCCACCGTTTTCGTCCATCTTCATCTAGCTCCGTAACATTAACTTCTTGCTGCTTCGCTCTAGGCATCCCTGTGGCCTCTCCCCGAAAAGGTTTCGGCTCGCCTGCCGCGTCAGGGATTAGCGCGGCATGTCCTCACGTTAGCTAGACGTGAGTAAGGCGAGCCGAAGATTGTTAGTTTACCAGTTCAACGCTCGTCTCATGCGTGCCAGCTTGAGCGTTAAATGCGGCAAGCGTGTCGGCAGCACGTTTGACGGCTTGGCTATTTGGGTTGATGTACCTTGCAAAAGTGTTGATTTGTGTATGACCGCTTACCTTCATTACTTCCATTGGCGTGATTCCTGCTTGAATCATCCGTGTAATCGCCGTGTGCCGACAATCATGGAAGCGAAAGCCATCAACACCCGCCGCTTTGCAGGCCGCAGCAAAACTTTTCTTCACAGTATCAGTGATGCCGAACACAAGTGACTCACCTCCGGGTGGTGCATCCCGGCGTAACATCTCAAGCGCCTCATATACACGTGGCGTCATTGCTACCTTGCGCGGGCGTGCTGTCTTACTGTTCATTACCGTGATTGTGATTTCACGTGTGTACAAATCAACGTCGCGCCATTGCAATTTGAACAACTCACCACGGCGCATTGCCGTGTCGAGAGCGCATACAAGCAGAGCGCGCAAGTGTGCCCGTCTGCCAGTGCAAGCAGCAAGCAATCGTGCTTCTTCGTTATGGCTAAGCACGCGCTCGCGTCTAACTTCATCTGCTTTCGAGATTAAAGACGCGCCCGTCTCGTCTATCTTGTTTGGTACTTGCTACGCGACACTATGAATACTGTATTATGCGCATTGTCTCGGAGACTTACGACACGAATTACGAGCAGGCATGAATGGGATAAAATCCACTTGTCGCGAGTGATAATAAGATAAAATCCGCCTTGCCTTTTACCCCGTTCTATAACGCCAAACTCCACCGCTTTCACCATCGACTGAAACAATTATGGCAACCGCACCACCGGATATCCACACCACGATCACAGACCCGAACAGACACCCGCACACCGCGAAGCCGACCGGACGCTACCTCTTCACGCTCTCGCTCGCCGCGCTCGGCGTCGTCTATGGCGACATCGGAACCAGCCCGCTTTATGCGATGCGCGAATGCTTTCATGGTCCGCACGCGATTGCAGCAACTCCGGCGAACGTCATGGGCGTCCTGTCGCTTGTCTTCTGGTCGCTCATACTCGTCATCTCCGGCAAGTATTTGACGTTCGTTCTCAGTGCGGATAACAGGGGCGAAGGCGGCATCCTTGCTTTAACTGCACTCGCGACGCCGATCAAGATTTTGAGCAAGTCGGAACGCTGGAGCCTGGTAATTCTCGGCATCTTTGGCGCGGCGCTGCTCTACGGCGACGGCATGATTACGCCCGCGATTTCCGTGTTGAGCGCCGTCGAGGGATTGAACGTCGCGACTCCCATTTTCGCCCGCTACGTGATTCCGATTACGATCATCATCCTTATTGGATTGTTCCTGATACAGAGTCGCGGCACTGCCGGCATCGGCAAAATCTTTGGGCCCGTCACGTTAATCTATTTCGCGACGCTCACCGTCCTCGGTGTGACGCAGATCGTCCAGCACCCGGACGTGCTCGCCGCTGTCAACCCTGTTTACGCCATCAACTTCTTCGCCGCGAACGGCTTCGCGGGATACTTCATCCTCGGCACGGTTGTGCTCGTCATCACCGGCGGCGAATCCCTCTACGTTGATTTAGGGCACTTCGGACGCCGCCCGATTCGCATCGTCTGGTTCACAATCGTGCTGCCTGCGCTCCTCATAAATTACTTCGGACAGGGAGCGCTGCTTATCGCCGACCCGGCGACCGCCGAAAATCCGTTTTATCTCCTTGCGCCGTCGTGGGCGCTTTACCCGCTCGTGGTGCTTGCGACATTTGCGACCGTGATTGCGTCGCAAGCCGTTATCTCCGGCGCGTTCTCGGTGACGATGCAAGCAGTGCAGCTAGGATTTCTGCCGCGCATGAAGATCGACCACACCAGCATGACGGAGTTCGGGCAGATTTATATTCCGGCAGTCAACTGGATGTTGATGGTGGCGTGCATCGTGCTCGTCATCTTCTTCCGCTCGTCGTCAAACTTGGCTGCCGCCTACGGCATCGCCGTCATATCAACGATGACAATCACCTCTATCATGTTCACAATCGTCGCGCGCGAGCGATGGGGCTGGAACTGGCTGACGGCGGGCGCGCTAGGCGGCTTTTTCCTCATCATTGACCTCGCATTCCTTGGCGCTAACATCGTCAAGATTCCGGATGGAGGATGGTTCCCGCTCGTCGCCGCCGTCATCATCTTCACTGTGATGACGACGTGGAAGCGCGGAAGGCGCGCGGTCGCCAGATTGATCGTCTCCAACGCCCACCCGATTGAGCAGTTTGTGCAAGATGTAGCTAGCCACAGCCACCCGCACGTGCGAGTTCCCGGCACAGCCATCTTCATGAACGGCAACCCATCCGGCACGCCGCCCGCGCTTATGCACAACCTCAATCACAACTACGTGCTGCACGAGCGAGTCATTCTGCTGACCGCGAAGACGCAGCAAGTGCCACACGTCGAAGAGGCAGACCGCACGCGCGTCGATACCCTTGGCAATGGCTTCTGGCGCCTGACCGTCAACTACGGCTTCATGGAAGACCCTGACATCCCGAAAGTGCTGGAGAACCTCAACGACCCGAATCTCAAACTCGACCCGCAGAAAGTTACCTACTTCCTCGGACGTGAAAGCCTAATCGTGACCAAGAAGGTCGTAGACATGGCGCTCTGGCGCGAGAAACTCTTCGTCAGCATGGCGCGCAACGCCACAAGCGCGACAAGCTACTTCTGCCTGCCGCCGAATCAAGTCGTCGAACTCGGCTCGCAAGTCGAAATCTGACAAACGAGAAGATTAGACATTATTGGGAATAGAGTTCAATCAGCTAAACTTAGCGAATGCTAACCTACGAAAAA
>JACDEG010000472.1 GCA_013816505.1 Pyrinomonadaceae bacterium
GTGCCATGCATTCTTGCAGAGTTTGCTCGGGGCGCACGTAATACACGCTTGTGGTCATGATTTCGCGGACTTGCATTTCCCTGGATGATTTTCCATGCAGGATCACCTTTCGGGCATAATCCCGTTCCGACATGATGCCGGCCACGGTTTCACCATCGAGCACCACTAAGGCCCCAACATTCTTGTCGGCCATGATTTTCAATGCCTCATAGACCGTGGCATCAGGTGTAATGGAAAGGACGTCATGCCCTTTAGTCTGTAAAAACTCTTTGACGGTTATCATAGCTGAACCTCTCTTCTATGCCGCCTGTTGCCTCGCGTCCGCGAGAAGAATAATTCGTCTTGATATGGTGCCTGGAATTATGCTGCCAGCGACACTTTTCTAGTCACTACACGAAGCTGACTCAACAAGCGTTCGTAGCTTAGCTAAGCGGGCGGATAATTTCCGTGACCGCCCCTCGTGAGACTCTGCAAGCTCTCTCCATTGCCAGTATTGTTGACGGACTTCATAACGAAGACTCAATCCTTTGTATCTGCGAAGCGGGACTTCACCACCGTTGCGCTCATTCCATGCCGGGTGAACGTGTTGCCGTCTGGCGTCTGCTCTCTGTGCATACGGCGCCGCCTCAGCGCGGAGCTTGGCAATAGCTTTCGGCAAGTCTTCAAGCGCCTCAGCTAGTCCCAGCGACGATCACAAGTAGGCAAGCGTTTTCTGCCGCACACACCCATCGCTCCGCTCGTTTGTTACAAGGTAGTAGTACGGCAATGCGTCTAAGCATTTCCGCCTTGCAAACATGGCTAGCGCTTCCCTCTCTTCTTATCGTTCAGTTCCGGCTTGGCTTTAGGCGTGCGTCCCGACGTCGGCTTCTGTTCGCCATTCGACTTAGGCACAGGGCCTGGTTTCGGCGGCATGAAGTCTTTAAGCGCAGACTCAGGCACAAGCCAATACGAATCGCCCAACTCGGTTTCCTTCAAATAAGCGCCGGGGAAAAGACGCCGCAGGAGCCAGCCGCGCACGGTCGAACCGGCCACCCCGTAGCGATCGGCAAGTTGTCGTGCAGTGTAAGTCTTCTCTGCCATGCGGCAGACTTTAGCAGCCCCGTCGAGATATTACAAGCCTGTTATTAGCACCGGTGCTGAGAGCTTGTGTAAATCTTTAGCACGCATGTTGAGAATTATCCCGCATGTTCTCGACACGGCTGCTAACATCTCGCTTGTCAGTCAGACATCAAACACGAAAAGCGACTAACCAATAGACGTTATTAGAAATAAGGTTTTCGCTCATCGGCGCAAGGCGCACTTACGGTGACGGACCCGCAGACTTATGCAATCCTGTGGCTGTTTCCATAAAATCATCTGAACACTCCGGTCGCCTATCACGCCATGTGTCTTTCACACAACGCGCACGCTTGATACCGCCATTCGCATCTTCGACACTCACGCGAACTCGCGACAGCGCGCGATTGTGCCGTTTCTCCGCCGGAGTCAAATCGCTGCCACGCGGCTCTTTTTAACCTGAGGTGTCTGTTTGACCTTCGGTTCGTAACCTTGAAAGCCGGTGTCTTTGTGCAGCACGGCGTGGCGCGGATCAACGATCTGCTCCGTGTCAGCCAATTTCTTGTCAGGTGTGTTGCCTGCATGGGTGGGACTCAGATAACCGACACGCTTTAACCGGGGGTGGACGATCACAACATTCTTATCACTATCCATCTTCTGCTTGCCACTGTTGTAAAGTGCTTGCTTTTCAGGACTTTTCGGCCGTAGTCTTCGTCTCTCTGTGCCATCAATGATGTAATCTGCCGACTCACTCCGGTGTCGTTCAGCCTGCGAAAACTGGCTCCCATCTCTTTCAGGCATCACACCAAGAGTGGTCAACGCATCTCGCAGCACAGGCAGCAGGCGATGAATTTGCTGGTTAGCCGCCGACTGATTCATCCCGCACAACTCACCCATGACAACTTGCAGTGGATAAGCTTTCTGAGACACCAGGATGAACAACAATTTCTGTTCCGGCGTATTCAACAGACCACGACGTCCGCCGCCGACTTGCCGCTGCCGCTTCTGACCTGCCAGCGTCTGGCGGCTGGCATGCTGGCGACGATATGCTTCGATAAAGGAGGGCAGCAACGCCTTGAACTCTTTGAGCGTTAATCCGGTGAATGCCAGAAACTGGCGGCGGTCTCTTTTCAATGTCATGTATTCGAGCATTCGCATACTCTAAAAGTTATTTCTAATAACGTCTAATGTATAGTCGGCATTGCCATCAAAATCTCTTGCAACTTCAAGTTAGGAGAATTTATGCGCTTAACATCATTACGAACGGCTGGCCTTACGCTGGCGGTGCTGTTGCTCTGTGTCGCGGCGGCTGCGCCAGCCAAAGCTGATAGCTTCATCTTCAACGGCACGTTCACATACGACAACGATGTGCGCCTCTTTAACTTCACAGTCGCCGCACAGTCGCAAGTGACGCTACGTACTCGCTCATACGTTGCGGGTGGCTTTGATCCGGTGCTGAGTCTGTTCAGAAGTGATGGACAGTTTCTCACCGATAATGACGACGCGGCGCCCAATGTTTTTGATTCGCTGATCGTTCGCGCGCTGGATGCCGGCAACTACATATTGGCGCTCACACTATCGCCTAATTACGTCACCGGCAACGATCTATCGGATGGCTTCACATTCGACGGTGACAATGACGCCAATCGCACCTTTGCCGACGGCTTCGGTGGTCGCACCGGTAATTTCACGTTCGACATCGAGAACGTGGCGGTGGCAACGCCCGTGCCGGAGCCGGCGACGTTGATGATGTTCGGCGGTGGGGTGACAGCGCTGGCAGCGACGCTGCGCCGGAGGCGAAATCAGGAACAATAGTAAAAATCGACACTATTGCTTCAAAGCCGTCACTGTTTGCTGTCAGTGCTCCAGCTTGTTTCTCCCAGTCTGTTCTTTATTCGGCGCGCGCAATATGTGTATCGGCTCGTCGTGCGCTCTTAGCGTGAAATGTAATTCGAGCTCGGCACACCATAGGAGTATGCCATCATTATGAACGCTACCGCTCGCTCTCTCGCTCGCCGATCGCGGCGCATGTTAGGCACAGTTCTCTCGCTTCTGCTCTGCGTCTCGCTCGTCGCCGTGCCCTTATCGCGTAACACGTTCAGCAACGCACGCAAGCCAACAATCACCGCCGCAAATGTTGCGGTGACACGCGCCTACGCCTCGGACGCGCGCACGCCGGTCGCGCCGGGCGTCGTGCATGATCGGGGCACAATTGAAACGGACACCGCCGGTAGGCAAGCGGTGCATCTGCTCGAAGTTGACACGGACGATCCGGCGATCACGCTTGAAGCGTCGATCTCGAATGATCGCGTCGTTGGGCTTGAGACGACGACGGCGCAAGGCAACCGCAAGAGCGCGGAGGGACACCGCATCATTGGCGGCATTAACGCCGACTTCTGGGGGCCGCGCGAAGCGCCAAGCGGCCTCCACATCCAAGTTGAAGAACTCATCGCATCATCGTCCGATGCGCGCCCGACCTTCGGCATCAAGGTCGACGGCACACCGATCATCGGCTCTCCGGCGATAACCGCGACCGTCACTCTAGGGAGCGGCGCGATGCGCTCGATCAATCGCATCAACCAGACGCGCGAAAATCAGCAGCTTGTGCTCTATACGCCGCGCTTCGACAGCAGCACGCGAACGGATGCGACCGGCACCGAAGTCGTTCTCACCGGCGTGACCCAACCGATCAATCCGCCCGGCACATACACCGGCACGGTGAGCCAAGTGCGAACCGGCGCAGGCAATACGCCGATAGGCAGCGGAGAAGTCGTCTTGTCGGGCGGCGGCGCAAGCGCGACGTTTCTCAACGCGCTCTCGGCTGGCGAGACAGTGATATTGACCGTCTCAATCACCGCCGGATGGGAAGATGTGACGATGGCGGTCGGCGGCGGGCAATACATCGTGCGCAACGGAGCGGTCAACGTCTCTCCGCATGACCCGAGCTTTGCCGATGTCACGCACCCGCGCACGGCGATTGGCATCACGACGGGCGGCGATGTGGTGATGGCGACCGTTGACGGTCGTCAGCCGGGCTACAGCATCGGCGTTCGTTTAGATGAACTCGGCGAGTTGATGCAGAGTCGCGGCGCGGTGACGGCGATTAACTTGGACGGCGGTGGCTCGACAACGATGGCGGTTCGGCGACCCGGCGACGATAGATTGACGACAGTGAATCGCGGCTCGGATGGTTTTGAGCGCGCCGTCAGCAACAGTCTGCTCGTCTTCAGTTCAGCCCCGACCGGCGCGCTTGCGATCATCAACGTTCTTCCGTCCAACGTTTCAGTCCTCAACGGTAGCCGCATCACTTACACGGTCACGGGGCAAGACGCGGCTTATAATCCGGTGCTGGTCGCACCCGAAAGCATTACATGGTCTGTCTCCGGTTCGGCGGCGACGATTGATGAGTCCGGTCGTTTGACGGCTACCGCCTCAGGAACAGCGACGGTCACGGCGACCGTCGGCAGCATTTCAGGCAGCACTAATGTAAGCGTCGTCAGCTCGCTCACTGCGCTTGAAATCAAACCTAACCCGGCCATCGTCGAACCCGGCGCGACGCAAACATTCACCGTCACCGGACGCGACGCAAGCGGCGGCGAAGTCTTCGTTGATCCGGCGCTCGTAAATTGGAGCGTCACAGGCGCGATTGGAACGATTGACGCAAACGGTGTGTTCCGAGCCGCGACCACCTCGGGCGCAGGCAGCGTCACGGCAACGGCCGGCGGCGTGACCGCGAGCGCCCGTGTTGATGTCGGTCGCCCGCCCGCAATCATCGAAGATTTCGAGGACATCAGCGACATGCTCGCACAGTCCGCGCGCGGCGCGGCGACGTTCACGAGCGCGATGCGCCCGAATCCTGTACGCTATGGAACACGTTCAGGTCGTCTTGGCTACGATTTCACCAACAGCACGCCCGGCACCTCCGCCGCTTACGCCGCGCACTCGCCGACGCGACCG
>JACDEG010000473.1 GCA_013816505.1 Pyrinomonadaceae bacterium
TCGGGGCGCTGGTCGGTGCGCTCGCCGGGGGCGGTTCGCTGTGGTTGGTCGGGTGGCTATGGGAGCGTTTTCGTGGCGTCCAGGCGATGGGCCTCGGCGATGTCAAGATGATGTTGATGGTCGGCGCGTTCCTCGGTTGGCCGCTGACGTTGTTGACCATCTTCGTCGGCGTGCTGACCGGCTCCGTCGGCGGGGTGGCGTTGATGTTGCGGCGCGGCGAGCGCGACATGCGGATGATGCTGCCGTTCGGCATCTTCCTCGGCCTCGGCGCGCTCGTCAGCTTGTTGGTCGGGACGCGAATCGTCCGCTGGTACGTTTCACAGTTCACATTCTGAAAATAGCGGTTTTTACCAACATCTAACATCTCAAAAGTGACAGGTAAATGGTGACAGGTGACAGGAAGATCAATGCTTATGCCGGGTGGCGCAAGTATCTCAACCACGGGTTCACTCGTGTGGCGCGGCAACGAGGTTATGACCGCAGCAGTGCGATGCTGGCTGTCTTCTCTTGTCACCTGTCACCTGTCACCTGTCACGTTTGAGTACATCTAACCTCTTTTTCATCAGACTTGAAAACCGCGCATGGCCCGTTACGAAAATCGCGTGCAATTGGTGCTGGCGCTCCTGGTCGGGATGCTGCTCGTCGCCAACCTGTTGACGCTGTCACTGGTGGCGCTGACGCCCGCGACACGCGCGGTTCGCGCTCCCGTTCTGTTCATCATCTTCGTCGTCACGTTTTTCGTCAGCGTGCCATGTATCGTCCTTCTTCCGCGATGGTTATTGCGTCCCTACCGCCGGTTGATTGACGAGGCAGAGCGCGCGCCCGTCGCCGTCCGCCCACAAGCGACGCGCGACGAAGCAGAGTTCGTGCTTGAGACTTTTCAGGAAGTCGTCGCGAAACTCCACGCGCAGCAACGCGAACTCGAAAAGTTGAGCGCCGAAGCAGGCGCCCGCGCGGCCTCTGCCGAGCAGTTCAGTGAACGGATCGTCGCCAGCATTCCGTCGGGCCTGATCGCCTTCAATTCGGACGGGGCGGCGACGGTCGTCAACGGGCCAGCGCGAATTCTTCTTTTCATTGCGGACGAGGCAGAGGGCGGTAGCCACTTCGAAGTCTTGCTGCGCGTCGCCCCCGACCTCGCAGAGATGGTCGAGAAGTGTCTGCGCTCCGGCGAGATTTACCGGCGCGAGGAAGTTACGGCGACCAGCCCTGGCGGGCAGGTGCGGCGATTAGGGGTGACGGTCGCGCCGATTGACCCGCTTCACAATTTGCCACACAACTCTCTACCCGGGCGCGGCTCGTTGTGCTTGCTAACGGACATCACTGAGGTCGTCCAACTGCGCGAGGCCGTCACGCTGAAACGGAATCTGGAAAGTCTCGGCGAGATGTCGGCGGGTCTCGCGCACGAATTCAAAAACTCGCTGGCGACGCTGCACGGCTACGCACAACTCCTCCAGAGTTTCGAGATGGACGGACGCAGCCGCGAGTCCGCCGCCGCGCTCCTTCACGAAGTACGCGGCCTGTCAGACATGGTGACGGCGTTCCTCAACTTCGCCCGCCCGCAGACGCTCGCGCTCGAAGACGTGTCGCTCCGCAGCCTGATCGACGAATGTCAGAGTGAGTTGCAATCTTTCTTTGCCGAGCGCCGCGTCTCGCTCGCCGTCGCGGGCGAGTTCCCGGACGTGAGCGCCGACGAGCGCATGTTGCGCCAGGCCATGCTTAATCTGCTACGCAACGCCGCCGAGGCCGTCGATGCTGACGCCGTGCGGCGCGAGGTCGATGTGCGCGGCTCAATCGAGAGTGACGAGCAAGGCGCGCGGTGGGCGCAAATCGCCGTCAGCGACACCGGAAGCGGCATCGCGGAGCAAGACCTGCAACGCGTTTTCATTCCCTTCTTCACCACTAAAACCAAAGGGCATGGGGTCGGCCTCGCCCTCGCCCACCGCGTCGTCACCGAGCACGGCGGAACACTCACAGCATCCAATGCGACGACGGGCGGCGCAGCCTTTTCAATCAGACTTCCAGTCGCGGCAAGGGCAGTTTAGGTGACAGAACGGTGCTCCTCTGATCCCAATCCAGTCCGCCACCAAGTGGTCGAGTTGCCCGAAGTCAACCCTCTGGTGGATGAATATCGCCTGCATCAGTTGAGTTGCCCGGACTGCGGTGAAGTAACACGTGCCAACCTGCCTGCTGGTCTTACAACTTGAATAGACCTGTCTTGGGTTGAAAAGAGTGGTCACTTGATGACAGCTGGGATGCTGTTGCCATGCCCGACTACCAGGACGGCTTCTCCGCTGTTTGGAAGTTCCCTGCAATCCCACCGACGGCAGTTGGGGGATTGTTAAAGCCCAGCCTTCGTCCGTTGGCAGGCTGCAAGGTTGGACTTTAACGATCCCGACTGCCGTCGGTGGGATACGCTAGACCCAGTATTTCAAAATACCCTCTCAGAACGACAGCCGCAGCGCCATCTGAATCTGTCGCGACGTGCCGAGGCCGAGCGTCCGCCCGAACGTGTTGAAGACCTTGCCGAAGTTCGGCGTGTTGAAGGTGGTGTTCGGCTGATCGAAGTTCGGACGGTTGAAGATGTTGAAGAACTCGGCGCGATATTCCAGTTTGGCCTTCTCGCCGATCTTGAAATCTTTCAGCACCGAGACATCGATCTGCTTGAAATTGGGGCCGAAGAAGGTATTACGTCCGAGGTTCCCGAATGTGCCCGGGGCAGGCAGAGAGAACGCCGCCGGATTGAGCCAACCGCTCGGATCACGGTTCGTCGCGTATTGATCGACGCCGGCTACGGCATTGGGACGTTGATTGGTGAAGTTGCCGTTGCCGAATGTGTTCGTGCCGATGAAGACGGTGTTGGCGATGCCGCTGCGCAGGATGCCGAGCGCCGCCAGTTTCCAGCCATTGGCCAGAACGCCGGCGAAGCCTTTCGCCCCGCCGAAGAGGCTGTGCCCCTGTCCGATCGGCAGTTCGTAAAGCACGCTGAAATTCACCGTGTGCCGGATGTCGCCGCTCGAATTGCCGCGCTCGGCGCGATGGTTGTTGTTGTCCTGCGGCTGGGCTGAAAACAGCCCTTGATCCTGCACGTCGTCAATGGCGTGCGCCCAGGTGTAGTTAACGTCGTATTGCAGCCCCGCGCTGAAGCGGCGCTTAAACGAGACCTGCAGCGCGTGGTAGATGTTCTGCCCTGTGGCTGCCTCGATGTTGATGTTGGTGAACTTCGGATTCGGGCGCCGTCCCAGCGCCGGATCGAAGAAGTTGATGTTCAGGTTGCGCCTCAGATTGAGACCGTGATTGCCGAGGTAGGAGACCTGGATGGCATTGTTCCCCATCAGCTCGCGCGCCACGGTCAGGTTCCAATGCTGAACGTAGATGTCACGCTTGATCCAATCGAAGCCGGCGACGGTCGGCAAGGGACGCGCTCCTTGCGAAAGGAACGACGTGAGCGGAAACGCAAGGCCCGGAATCTGCTGCCGCACGAGCGTCGTATTGCCGGGGATATTGTTGATCGGCACCGAATAGGAACCGAAGCCGACCGGGTAGGCCTGCCAGAAGATGCCGTAACCGCCGCGCGCAATGGTCTTGTTATCCGGTTGCCAGGCAACGCCAAGGCGTGGGCCGAAGTCACGCTTGTTGGTGCCGAAGAAGGGCGTGCCGGGCGCGGCCAGATCATTGGTGCGCGTGTCGAAGGTCTGCGCGCGCTCCTGCGGATCGTAAGGTGGCGTTGCGTAGTCATACCGCAGCCCGTAATCAAGGGTCAGCCCCTGCCGCACTTTCCAGGTATCCTGGACGAAGAGGCCTACTTGCGTGGCGCGTGTGCCGCTGCCCGGATTACCGACCGTGTAGCTCGCGGTGGCTGCGCTGTTATTAATGAAATCGTTGAGCGATGTGTAGGTAATGGTCGAGGTATCAATGTTGCGGCGATTGATCCGGAACCGGTGGATCGTGCCACCCCATTTCCAAGTGTGCGCGCCGTCGGTATAGCTCATCGTGTCGCCCAACTGGATGACCGTGTTGTTGCTGATCGTTCGACCGCGCGTGCCGGGCGAGGCCGTCAGGCCGGTGACGGAGATGAGTGGGAAGGGCCCGTCGGAAATGATCTGGCTGCCCCAGCGCTGAAACCCGGTCAGAAACTCGTTGACCAGCTTTGAAGAGAAGATGTGCTGGTAACGGATCGCCACGTTCGATGTGCGGACCGGGATGTTCTGAAAATCGAACACGCCCAGCGCGCTGGGCGTGACGCCGAAGAGCGGGCCGAAGACGTGCGTGTCGTTGACGTTCACGCGCACGAAGGCCGAGTCGCGGCTGGAGAAGTTGTGATCCACCTTGACGCTGCCCGTGTCTTCGCGAATTTGCGAGGTCTGCGCGGTCGTGAAGTTGTCCACCATCGCATTCGCGGTGCGCGAAGTCCCGCGCGGGAACATCTCCAGAATCGGTCTCAACGCCGGCGATCTGGCGAGCGCCTGCTGGCGCAGTTCCTCGCTCGGCACGGTGCCGGTGCCGGTAATGCCGACGCGTTGCCGCGAGCCTTCGTAGTTGACGAAATAGAACGTCTTGTCCTTGATGAGCGGGCCGCCGACGTTGCCGCCGAAATCGTTGAAGCGGAACGGCGGCTTCGGCCCGGTGTTGGCAAAGTAGTTGCGCGCGTCGAGCGCCGAGTTGCGGAAGAACTCGAAGAGCGTGAAATGGACCTGGTTGCCGCCCGACTTGGTGGCGATGTTGATGTACGAACCGGAGGCGCGGCCGTATTCGGCGTTGTAGTTGCTCGTCTGCACGCGGAACTCCGCAATCGTGTCGAGGCTTCCGGTCAGCAACCGCGCGCCGCGCTCGAAGCCATTGGCCATGTATGGTTGGTCAACACGCGAGGCGTCAATGCCGTCAATCTGAAACTGGTTGTGCACCGTGTGCAGCCCGTTGAAGGAGAGATCGGAGATGAAGTTGCTGCGCGCCACCGCGCCTGGGATGAGCAGGCTGAACCGCGCGTAATCGCGCCCGTTGAT
>JACDEG010000065.1 GCA_013816505.1 Pyrinomonadaceae bacterium
AGTCCGACCCTCGTGAGCCACCTCCCCCATCTTCCCCAGGCACTTCTTCTGAAACGCGGCATCTCCGACCGCGAGCACCTCATCCACCAGCAGAATCTCCGGCTCCAGATGGGCAGCGACGGCGAAAGCCAGACGTAAGTACATGCCGCTGGAGTAACGCTTCACGGGGGTATCGATAAACTTTTCGACTTCAGCAAAAGCCACGATCTCATCAAACTTACGTTTGATTTCCGCCCTCCTCATTCCCAGAATGGCACCGTTCAAATAGATGTTGTCCCGTCCGCTCAACTCCGCGTTAAAGCCCGTGCCCACCTCCAGTAGTGAGCTGAGCCGGCCATGCATCTCGACATACCCTTCGGTCGGATCGGTGATGCGAGAGAGAATCTTGAGCAGCGTACTCTTGCCAGCACCGTTGCGGCCAATCAAGCCGACAATCTCGCCTTGCTTGATTTCAAGTGAGACGTCTTTGAGCGCCCAGAAGGACTTTTTTTCATTCGAACTTTGATTTGTCGAGCCTTGGAGTTTGGAACGGATCGCACGAATGGGGAAGGTCGCAGCATGGGACAAGGTGTCCCGCAAAGTTTTGTACCATTCCATATCCTGATTGCCGATGCGGTAATGTTTGGAAATTCCTTCGATACGGATCGCAACATCACTCATAAAATGCAGTTACCTCGGTTTCAACCATCAGTCCTAAGTTAATCCATTGCCAAATGTAGAAACTATTATCGCTGGCTCCGTCACAATAATTACGCCACGCTCGGCGCACAGCGTCTGCGTCCATCCATGTCCCACCATACACGTTCAGCGACTCCTCAATACAATCGCTGGCCCACCGCTGAAGCGGGCCGCGCAGCCACTCACGTTGGGGAGTCTGCAATGGTCGCTTCGGTGCTTCAACGACACCACGGGGAAGCAACTGTCTCGCCATTTTCCGCAGCAGCCATTTGCGCGTACCGTCGATTATTTTCCGTTCAAGCGGCTGACTCAGTGCCAGTTCGAACAAACGGTGATCAAGGAATGGTTCACGCAACTCAGTTGACGACCTCATTGAGACACGGTCATTGAATCGCAAAGCTCTGGGGATTTTAGTGTACCGGGCGTCGCGATACTGTAGGTTGCGCAATTGATCCGGAAAAGGCTGCGGCGGTTCAAAGGCTGCGGCGAGAGCGCGGAACTCCGGCCCAAGGCAGTCTGGCCGGACCGGCTTCTCTTGAGTACCTTGCACCAGACCAGCCGCGGTGCCGTCCATCGCCGCTTGATAATAATCATACCCGGCCCATTGCTCATCCATGCCCTGTCCGTCCAGCAGCACAATCACCCCTTCCGCCTGGGCGCGTTCAAACAATCGAGCATAGGCGAGAGTCGGCAGCCCACCAAAAGGCTCGTCTTGATGAGCCTGCACGGATTCCGATAAGGCCGGGACATCGCTCGGCTCCAGGCGACAGACTACCGAAGGATGCCGTGTCCGGGCCAGCATCCGTTCGACCCAGGGCAACTCATCATATTGCGAATCGCCGGTCACGAAAGTAAAAGCCTTAACGTCGCTCTCCGCTCCCTGGACAGCCTGCACCAGACCCAGCAGAGTGGATGAGTCCAGCCCGCCGCTCAAATTAATGCCGACCGGCACATCCGAGCGAAAACGCAGGCGCACGCTTTCGTTCAGTAACGCCATATACTCTTCCTCGACTATCGCCGAGGGTCTCTCATCAAACTCTGCTCCGACGCGCTTCGCCAAGTCATACCAACAGGAAAGTCGCACCTCGCCATCCTGCCACACGAGAGTGTGACCGGGCGGCAGCGCATTTACCCCTTCCCAGAAGGTACGTTCAGAGTGGTCATACGCCCCATAAGTCAGATACGTCGACCAAGCTACCTGATCAGGACGCATGGGCACGCCGGCGGCATGCAGGGCCTTGATCTCGCTGGCAAGCAGCAGTGTGCCGTCCGGTTGCTGATGATAGTAGAGAGGCTTGACACCGAAACGGTCGCGCGCGGCAAAGAGACAGCGCTCGCGTTCATCCCAGATCAAAAAAGCAAACATGCCGATGAAGCGATCCAGACAGCCATGTCCCCAACGCTCGTAGGCCGCCAGAATCACTTCCGTGTCGGTTTGACTGTGATAGGGGTAATCGCCAATCTCGTTGCGCAATTCAAGGTAGTTGTAAATCTCGCCGTTGAAAACGATTCGGCAACGACCGTCATTACTGGACATGGGTTGCCGACCGGCAGGAGAGAGATCGATGATGCTCAGCCGGTTGTGGCCCAACCCGGTTGTCCCGGTCGAGTCGATATACATGCCTTCGGCATCGGGGCCGCGATGTCGCTGGCTCGCGATCATCGCTTCCAGTTGTGCGCGCCTCCAATTAGGTCCGAAAATTCCAGCGATGCCACACATCTTTAGTTTGCCCATCCCCGGAGCAGCAGTTCAGCTCGCTCCCAATCTTCCAGGCTGTCGATATTCACGCAACGCTCCGAGTCCAACAGATGACCGACCACAGAGTTGCCGTATAAATTATGCTGCTCCATCACGACATCCCGCCGTGTGACGTAGACAGAGCCTTCACGGTGAAACGCGGGCGGTAGACTCTGCCGCCGCGGGATCGGATTGACTTCACCGGTGCTTAAACGGAGTAGGCCGCCATCGTCTTGAAAATAGACCCAGTGCGGATTGTATTCGGCGGGGACCGGAAGGATCGTGACGACCGCATCAGCCTCGCTCTGCTCCAATCGCTCGATGCATGCGTCAATATCCAGCGCGCGACGCAAAGGACTTGTCGGCTGAAGCAGGCAGATGGCGTCGAAGTGTTCACCATGCGCTTCCATCCAACGTACCGCGTGCTGAACCACTGGCAATGTCGGCGTGTCGTCCTCTGCCAGTTCCGCCGGTCGCATGAAGGGCACATCCAAACCGCTCTGCCGTCCGACTTCCGCGACCTCTCTGTCCTCTGTGCTCAAGATTACGTGTGACAGACGGCGCGCCGCCAACGCTGCTTCCGCGGTGTATTGCAAAAGTGGTTTCCCGCATAACCATCGAATGTTTTTGCGTGGTACTCCTTTTGAGCCGCCGCGAGCAGGAATTAATCCAAGGACACGCAAAGTATTTTCCAGTGGCAGAGGAAGGCCAAGTAATCAAACTGCTTCAGTACGTCAATCTCTTTTCAATCACCAAAGGAACTTCTGATAAGAGTTGCGCGATTCTCTGCCCCGCCTGGCCGCCACCGTAAAGATTGTCTGAGGCGTAGCGGCCAATGTTCACCTGATTGTGAATTGCTTCTGCAATTTCCTGCCGGTCATATCCGACATCCAGAACATTGCGCCCGCGATCCCGACCACCCTGGCGCGAACCGATGTTTACCACCGGCACTCCCAGATACGAACTTTCGCGGATGCCGACGCTGGAGTTGCCCACCAGGCCACGGCTGTTATAAATCAAGCGCAGGAAATCTGTGGGCGACATGTTCTTGAAGAAGTGTATGTTCTGCGGATGCTCTGCCTCACGAAACGTCCTGATGCCGTTGGATGTGCCATCCGACCCGGCGTCCACATTAGGCCAGAACCAAAGTGTGGGTAGCGCCGAGTCGCGCACCGCATGGAGCGTTTCCAGGACCTGCTTTCGCGACAGTTCATATTCTGTCGTCACAGGGTGTTGCATCACTACCAGGTAACCATCCGAAAGATTCAACACAGGGCCGACTCCCCCATACTTTTCAAACGGATCAAAGTTGAGCGTTGGATCGGGAAAGATTTCGGCGGCCAGGTCAATCGACGGACAGCCGGTCATGAACACGGACGCTGTGTCTTCACCCATTCGTATAACACGCCTGGCAGCCTGCTCAGTCGAGACGAAGTGCAAGTCAGAGAGTTTGGTGACCGCATGGCGAACCTTCTCGTCAATTGAGCCGGTGACTTCCCCGCCCTGAACATGCGCCACCGGAATATTCATATATGAAGCAGCCACCGCCGTCGCCAATGTTTCATAACGATCTGCGACCGTGACCACAACGTCGGGCCTTAAGTTATCGAAGACGGTCGCCAGTTCCAGCAATCCGAGGCCAGTTGTTTTCGCCATCGCCGCCAGGTTCTCACCTTCCAGCACCATATAGACGCGCGCGGCGATCTGGAAGCCATCTTCCTCCATGTAGCGCACGGCGGTGCCATAGCGGTCGAGCAGCGCCGAGGCAGCCACCACCAATTGCAACTCAAGGTCGGGGTGGGCGTTAATCGCCTTGAGCGCTGTCTTGATTCGGCTGTAGCTGGGCCGGGCTGTGACGACCACGCACACTTTACGACGCATCGACTCTGTCCTCTAAATCTTCTTTCCGCAGTAATTCGTCAGCGCGGAGACTTCGCTTCAAGCGGAGTCCAATCAACGCCGGCAATTGAGCGGACGGAATGCCTGTTCCTGGTTTCTTAACGATTAAATGTTCTTTGCAGAGCGTAGTGCCGGCCGGCAAGTCGATTCGAGCCACCACGCTCTTAGTGAACATGCCGCGGAGCGGAGCGGCCTCATCAGCGAAACTGTTCTTGTCGACCGGATTGGTCATCATCTTCTCGATGAAGCGGATGCCTTCGATCATTTGGCGCAGTTCAGTCGTCGTCACCGAAGCGACGACGTCCGGGCCAAACATCTCGCGGCTGAGGGTGACATGTATCTCCAACACTTCGATCCCTAGCGTCGCCGCGGCCAGGCCGGGGTAGATCGTGCCTGAATGATCGGAGAGGCCGACGGCGCAATTGTAACGCTCACGAAAAAAGGGGATCAGATTGAGTCCCGTTTTTTCCGGCGGGCACGGGTAGGCGGTGGTGCATTGCAGGACGGCCAACGGCAGTTGATGCGACTTGACCTGCTGAACTGCCCCGTCAATCTCACTGAGCGAACTCATGCCGGTTGAGAGAAGCATCGGAAGTTTGGTGGCGGCCATCCGCTCGAGCATCTCGGTGTTGCTCACTTCCCCGGACGCCACCTTCCACGCAGCCACTCCCACGCGGTCGAGAAGTTCGACTGCTTCCATTGAAAACGGTGAACTGAGAAAGAGCAACCTGCGTTCATCGGCGTGTTGTTTGAGGCCATGCCATTGCGCCTCAGTGAACTCCATTCGCTTCCAGTAATCGTAGCGCGTTCGATCCTGCGGACTAAACTTCACTCGCCACGGCTCATCGGGCGTGCTTTCGGCGGCGGCAATATGCGTCTGAAATTTTATGGCGTCGGCGCCGGCATCCGCGATAGCGTCAATGAAAGCGTGGGCCATTCCTAAGCTGCCATCATGGGCTTGGGCAACTTCGCCGATCATCAAGCAACCGCCGATTCCTGAATTCTCGCTGCTGGGAGCGGAATTGAAATGCTCCCTGAAGTTAATCGCCATTATTTACACCAAATCTGCAAACTTCTTTTCCATCCGCCGGAAGTAGTACGCTCCACCAACCAGAATGCCGAGCGCCGCCAACGAAGAGACGACAATGATTGGTCCCGGCGCAGTGTTCGTGCCGAGCAGCGCCCAGCGAAAGCCCTCGACCACACCGACCATCGGATTCAATCCATAGAGTGTGCGCCAAGGCTCGGAGAGCAGGCTGCTCGGATAAACAATCGGCGTCGCGAACATCCAGAACTGAGTGATGAATGGCAACACGTAGCGCACATCACGATACTCCACGTTCAGCACCGATAGCCACAGTCCCACGCCCAACGAGGTGACGAGCGCCAGCAGTAGGAACAAAGGTAGGAACAGCGTGTTGATGGTCGGCACAATGCCGTAATACAGCATCATTAAGATGAGCACGCTGAAGGCAATCATAAAATCCACCAGCCCGGAAAGCACCGAAGCAATCGGAATGACTAAGCGTGGGAAATAGACTTTCGTAATCAGATTAGAGCTGCCGACGATGCTGCCGGTTGATTGTCCCAGTCCGTTGGCGAAGAACGTCCACGGAACAAGTGCGGTAAAGCTGAAAATCGGATAAGGAATACCGTCCGAGGGCATTTTGGCCAGCTTGCCGAAGAACAAACTGAACACCAGCATCGTGAACAGTGGCTGAATAATGGCCCATGTTGCGCCAAGCGCGGTCTGCTTATAGCGCACCTTGATGTCGCGCCAGACAAGGAAAACGAGCAACTCTCGATATGCCCATAACTCGCTCAGTTTAATCCCCACCCAACCTTGTGACGGCTCGATTCGCAGGTAAGGAAGCGCACCTTTCCGGGCGGGCGTTTCTGATTTGACTTTGCTGACCGTCGTCGCGCTGTTCATCATAATTAATCTTTAGAGTTCTTTCAGAATGTTTCAATTAACAGTCGAAGTTACAACCAAAAGCCGGGGCTCTCTGTTGCAACTCGAAGCGCAAATGCTATGAAAATTTCTGTAACGAGAAAGCATCGAACCAGACGCGCCCGAAGATTGGGCATGGTTCGCCGGTACAGTTTTGACGCTGGACGATGATGCGTACAGCACGGGTCTCGCCTGAGGTGGCGAACTGTACTGTGTATTCCTGCCAGCCGCTAGTGCCGGATGGTAACGGCTCTGTCTGCACCAACGTGCGTCCATCGGGGCCAGCATCAATCACAGTGACGACAGGCAGTTCTCCGGTCACCACGTTTTGCGTGCGCGCCTTGAAGTTCAGCCGGTAACGCATTTTCGGTTCAACTAAGACGAGTTGCGACACAACCGAAGTGGATGGATGAGAGGCGCCATTCCAATCAACGCGCAGACTGTGCGTGCCCGCGCCCGGCTCGTTGTTATCACGCGCCACGCGCACCGTCGGCATGTCACGCACGAGTTGCCATCCGAAGCCCTCATCGTCCTCCGCGTCAATCTCACTCTCAAAACTTCCATCGGTGATGACGGCGACGCCGCTTTGCGATCCACTATCGCGATCTTCACGCCCACTCGCCCACACCGTATAACTTTCCAAGAAACGATTAGCGGCGAGCAGTTCTTTAAGCAGTTGGCGCCGTTCCCAATCGGCTGTGTCACCCGCTGCGCGAAAGAGATGGCTTGCTCCATTGATTTCTCCCTGATCGGCGAAGAAACGTGCGAGCGCAAGATATGTCGCAGTGGTCTGAGGTTGAACAGCCTGCCTGACCGCATCGGCGTCTTCGCCGTAAGCGGCCCAGGCCAAATCAATAAAGGACGGCAAAAGGTTCGGATCGCTTGCGGCGGCGCGGCGAAGTTCCGCGAAAGCTTCGTCGCGACGATTCATTTTGTAAAGCACGTCTCCTAATTGCCAACGGGGTTGCGCATAGTAGGGCGCATAACGGACGGCCTCCTTAAAAGCCGCGAGCGCACCCTGTAGATCACCCACCTGACTGCGGATGCGTCCAAGCTCCATCCATAGCAGGTAGTGGCGTGGCCGTAGCGCGACGGCACGCTCGAACTCCCGGATTGCTTCATGGTGCTCTCCGATGCGCGACAGCGCGACAGCATAAGCGAAACGCGCTTCCGGATCGGAAGGGCTCATGTTCGCCCCCTTATCGGTCAGCGCCGGCCAGCCCTGGTACGTCGAGAACAGCCGTGAGATTCCCCCTCGCCCGGCGCTCCACATTCCCCACAAGCACAGCACTGCAATAGCGACTGCGATCAGTGGTGAGTAGTAGCGTCTAGCTAACGTGCGGTCATTGATTTGCGGAGATGATGCCAAATGTTAAATATATCCAATCGATTGAACGATACTGATTCGCTATCAATCAAGCCGCCTTCTTCTCGACACGGCCATCCGCGACCGCGATGGTCATCAGCACGGTGAAGACCAAAGCATTAATGGTGATATGCAGGCCATAGTCGAAAAGGCTGTGAACGGCAACGCCGAAGAGTCCGGCCAGCGCCCCTAAACACGCCGCTCGGCGAAAAGAATCGGTGGTGCGCAGAGGCTCACGAGCGCGGTTAATGAACGCGACGATAAACCACGCTCCGAGCGCCGCTCCGATCAAACCGCCACTCGCCCCCAACTCCAGATAATCGTTATGCGCTTGTTCCGGCGTCCACATGCCCGACGCATCGCGGTACGCTGGGATCGCCACCCAGTAACCGCCAAAGCCGATTCCGGCGACCGGGTTGGCTTTAATCAACTGCCACGTCGCACGCCATATCTCGATGCGGCGCGTACCGCTCCGCTCGCTTGTATCACCAGTGGTTAATTCGCCCGGCACGGTTTCCAAGCGATTCATCAGCGAATCACCACCTACCCATATCACACCGATGCTCACCGCTGCTACCAAACACACAACAAGAATGATGCGCGTGATGAGCGAACGGCTGATGCGCGACCAACTGCGCGCCGCGCCACTCATCCGTTTTGAAGTTTCTCGCAAAGGACGCCGGCCAATCACAAACAGAACGATAAAAATCAGTTGGCTAAGCATGCTGAAGATAGCGCCACGCGACGTTGTGAACACGAGTGCCGTCCATACCATCGCCGCCGCTAGTAAATAGACCAGCAGACGATTGCGGCGCACGCCTCCGCCAGCTATCAGGCCGAGCACCAAGCCGAGCGTCATTTCCATCAGAAAAGCGAAATGGTTACGATTGCCGAACTGTCCGTACCCCTCGTCCAGCCTGAGATTCAGTAAGTCTACCCATACCACATAGGGCGTATACAGAGTCAGTACCCATTCATTAGTCTGTATCGCCTGCCGGATGATACCGAATAGAGCGCTGGCTACGCCGACTCCAATAACAGTGTGAATGAGCGTGCGTAGACGATGCCGATCAGAGGTAAAGCGCAGTAGAAGCGCTCCGGCGAGAGTCAGAGCAAGCAGCCTCAATATAAAGAGCCACGTTTCATATGGGTCCGCGCTCAACGCCCGCGACGCCCCGTTGCCAATGCCTTCTGCCGTGTCAGCGCTCGACAAAGGTATGGTTTGAACGAATGCGAAAATCATCAGTCCAAGCAACGGCGCGAGGAGGCTCTTTCCGTCGACGCGCCACGCGCCACTGAGAAAGCAATGGATGATCCACAGCACCCCAAGCGCAAAAACAGCGCACTCAAAGGCCGCGTCCCACCACAGCGCCCCCTTCCCGGAGGGGATCGCAATCAATGCAATGAGTGTCAGGAGAGAGAAGAAGATTGTTCTGTCGAGCAGATGCGTCGCACGCCCTTGGAGGGATTCGCGCATCCTCGATCTGGCGAGTTTGAGTGAGGTTTTTCGCGCTGGCTCACTGGTCGCAGCAGTTTCCGGCATCCGTCTGTTTTAATTCCTTGACTTCACTACTCTTCATGCAGCGGAACTCCCCGCTCCACAATGATGGAGCAGCTACTTGCAGTCACTGCGAAACCAAGCGCCGAAGATCATTAGATGAAAGGTATGTGGTTCACATTTTTTTCGCGCGAATAGTAATAATAATCCTGGGAGTTTTGTTTAACGCCGTTCAGGACTACGCCGAAGATTTTTGCGCCGACATCTTGCAACACGTTTCGCGCATGACGCACAATTTCGCGTGAACTCTTGCTGCTGTGGACGACAAGCAGCACGCCATCAACTAACAACGAGAGGAGCACGCCGTCGGTAAAGTAAGAAATCGGCGGCGAATCAATAATAATGTGTGTGTAGTGAGGTTCCGCGTATTCGAGCAGGAGACGCATCTGCTCTGAACCGAGAAGCTCCGCCGGATTTGGTGGGATCGGTCCCGCAGGAAGCACGTGGACTCCACTCTCCCTGGTTTTTTTCTCGATCAGCGAAAACAGTTCGGCCTTGCCCATCCCACTCAAAAGGTAGGAACTGAGTCCGTAATCATTATTCAAATCAAAGATTCGATTGAGACACGGATGGCGCATGTCCGCATCGATGATGAGCACGCTGGCTCCGGTTTGCGCCAAGGCCAGCGCGGTGTTAACGGCCGTTGTAGTTTTGCCTTCGGCTGGCTGACTTGATGTGACGAGTATGGTCTTCGGCACGTGCCCTGCGGTTGACATCAGCACAGAGGTACGTAAATGCCGATAAGCTTCAGCCAACGGAGAACGCGCATCATCATTACCGAGGAACGGAGACGGCCAGTTGCCCTCATTCTCATTTCGTTTTTGCAGAGCACCTATGGATGGAAGCAGACGGCGCCGCGCTGAGGTCCCAACCAAAGGGATCGCGCCTAACACCGGCAGGCTCAGAATCTTTTCTGCCTCACTCGTTGAGTGCAAACTGTCATCCAGATAATTCAGAAAGAGTGCGAGACCTACTCCAAAGGCGAGCGAGAGAATAAATGCTGTTACGACGCTCGGCAAACGGCTAGGCTCGACGGGATTGCCGGGGACCAGCGCGTAGTCGAGGACATGAATGTTGTTTGGTGTTCCCGTCAGCCCGGCGATGGCTATCACGTTTTCGTTAGCGCGTTGCAGCAATCCATTTAATAAGCTCTTCTTAGTGTCGACTTCCTGCTGAATAATACGATAGTTGATCGCCGCCACATTCTGCGTCACTGTCTCGCTGCGTTGTCGGTTGAAGGACTCGCGCAATGCCTTTTCACGCGCCTGCGCCTTACGATAGCGCGCCGTGAGATTTGTTTTGAAAGTGGTCATCGCCTTCGCGCGCGCTTCCTTGATTTGTTTCTCAAGTTCCGCGACCTGTTGGCTAACCTCTTTGACCTCCCACCACTCTTCAGTGTTCTCGGCAAGTAGTTGCGCTCGTCGCTGTCGCAGTGAGGCCAGTTGCGCTTCAGCCGCCGCGGTCTGAGTGCTATTAGTCGTCGCTAAGACGTCGGCGGCGTCGGGCGCGAGGCCGACTTTATACTCCGCTTCAGCCAGCTTGAGATCATTTTCCGCAGCCAGCAGTTCGTTATTAAGACCCGACAGCCGAGCCACCACCGTGTTCTCGGCGGCATCAAGCGAGATGATCCCATTGCTCCGAGCATAATCGGCCTGTCGCTGCTCATCTCCGCGGATCTGTTGTTTTAACTCAGCGATGCGCTTCTGGAGGAAATCCCCGGCCGATTCGCTGGCAACAGTCTTTATCTCCATGTTCGAACGCACAAAAACAGCGGCCAGGGTATTAACGATCTTGGTGGCGACCTGCGGATCGAGATGCTTGAAACGAATGTCTATGTGGCGTGTGTCCTTGACTCGATTTACCTCAAGCCCGCCCCGAAGAATTCCGACATACGGTGCCAATCGTTTGGCCTCGGCCAGATTATCTTTTGGTGTCGCGGGCGCGATTGAACTGGGGAACGGCTCTCCTTCACCATCCCGGCTCTGAGGACCGGTACCTTTGCCACCAAGGCCGCACATGTTTAGCAGATTCTGCCACGCTGACAGTTTTTGTGGACTCAGAAACGCCACATCGCTCTCAAGATTCAGCGTGTTCACGACCTGCTGCAGAAGACTGGAGCTGGTCAGGATTTGAAGCTGAGAACTGAAATAAGAGGGGTCAGGGACACCGCTATTAATAAAGATAGGGCCATCCTTGGAACCGCCTCCGAGCGCAGGGTTGTTTTCGAGATCAACCTGCACACGTGCCTTAGCCTCATAGATATCGGGTTTACGCGCCATGTGAATGGCGGTCAACATTGTCACCAAAAGCGTGATGCCGACAATTAACCACCGGTGCTTGAGCACCGCGCGCCAGTAGTCACGAAGAGGTAGCTCGTCTACATCCTCTCGCTCGACATAGCTAATCGCCGGTAGCGAAGCTGCGTTCGTCTCTGGGCGTCTGACCGGCAACCGCCGCTCCGCCATGCTTTGAATTAATTCTTGGGGGTCTTTCATTATCTCACCTGAAAATTGGGTGCGGTAGCATGCTCAAAGTAAAGAGCATGCAGAAAAGTTGCGCCGCGAGTATCAAACATAATGGCCACAGAGCATCAATAGACGACGCGCAGCGGAAGCTGTGAAACTGATGGAATGATAGTGCGGATGACTTCCCTGAATACACCTCTGACGCCGCCTACCGTCGGCACTTCTATCGTATCGTTGGCAAGCAGCGCGACATCCTCCGCTTGATTTTTATTAACCTTCTTCAGGTCGACGATAATCTGCGTCTTAACCGTACTTCCAGGCGCCTGCCTGATGATCCGCACCTTCCCGGTATCGGTGTTCGGCGCTGTCCCACCAGCCATCACAATCGCTCGTGATATCGTCACCGGCTCTTTCAGTGGAATCGGACCCGGTCTATTCACGTTACCAATGATAAAGGCCTGTTCAGCCTCGGGAATTGTGACAATGTCACCTGGCCGTACATATGGATTCGATTGAGCGTCGCCCTTCAGCGTGTCGTTGATGCTATAGGAACTAAGGCCTGCTACAGCATCATCTACAGGGGTGCTCGGAGCAGGTGTTTCTTCGCACATTGATGTCGGAGATTCAGCGTGAAGAACCTGAATACTGCGTCCGGCGCGCAGGCTGGGACCATTCGCAAGCGACAGAAGCTCCAGCAAACGTACCCGCCGTTGAAGTTGAAAGCGCGCGGGCGCGTTAACCGCCCCGATGATTGATACCGGCTGGGAATTGTATTGTTTGACAGAGACATCAACCTGCGGATTTCTTTGGTACTTCAAGAGGCGTGTGGTGATCTCTTTCGAAAGCTCGCCTTCCGTTTGACACGCCGCTTGAATCTCACCGATGAAAGGCATTCGGATCACGCCGTGATTCTCTACACGTAAGGATTCGTGTGATAGCTGCGGGCGATTAAAGACGCGTATGTCGAGCACATCTCCCGGCCCGATGCGGTATTGTTTATCCGCTTGCGATGAGGTTGTGCCGGAAGCGGTCGCCGTAGGCATCGCAGGTATCGCAGCAGGCGGGGGCATGCTCACAGTTGGTTGCTGTCCTATCGCAACGCTTGATGCAAATAATAGCATCACCAACGCACAGGAATTGCGCATGCTCACCATGCTGAAGTAATTCAAACACAACCAAGAATCATTTCGACTTCTCATGGCTACCTCACTTCATCTTTCGTATGGGCCGAGAATTGAGTTTCGGCATTTTGGAAATGGTCATCTGCCTGGTATCCGTGTCCGCCGTGGACTTTTCGCTTTCTGCCGCGACAACATAATCTCGCGCAGGTGATTGGGAGCCCCGAGGTTGAGCACAGTATGATTTATCAAAACTTTGAGCTCCTCATCCTCACACCGAAAGACGCCCGTAAGTGGTTGATCTTGCGTCTTTACTACAACACAATCTCTGACCCACTGCCAGAATTCTGCCTGCGTAGTCCAGAACTGCTTGCCACTCTGACAAATTACAAGCGCTGTTCGTTTCTTCCCTTGTTTCTTCTCTTTTTTTTGGCTCACTTCGGTCACCTTATCCATGCTTACACTTCTGTCCTTGCCTGCTCTCCCGCCGTTTCAAACCACTAACCGGCAAGGGTCACGCCATACCCCGAGGGGAAGCCTCAATGCGAGGCGGCATCTGCAATGTATAATTGGCCCTGAGCACGCCGTTTAGAGGCTGCACGCTCTCCGCCCGAACTCAGGACATTTCTGCATAAGTAAACGCAAAACTAATTCGGTGATGACGCTTTACGATAAACTTACGAAAACATGCGAGGGTTGTGATTTCAGCGTCTGCTCACCACAATGTGTAACATCTCGCCGAACTCAGCGGCGGTCAGCCCTTCGGAGCAACACAACTAGCAGTTTAGCAGAAGCCCTGCCTTGCTGCGGCGAGAGTTTGTCAGGCGCTCTGAGAGAGAGAGAGGTCGCCGTGAGTAACGGTTTAGTCTTTGCACGTCAGAAGTTTAGCACCTACAGAAATGTGCTTAACTTCATCGGACCCTAAGCTTATCTTAAGACTGTTACTATGACAATTGTAAATGGCTTACGATTGCACTCCCTCAGCGATTAGTGGAAAAAAGCTGTAAAAGCTATTGATTCTGGGCGTAGCGTCTCCCTGGTTTCCGCGCATCATCGATTTACTCTTTCAGGTAGTCATCCAATTTAAAAAAAAGAGAAAACATTGTCTTTTCCTTCAATTCTGAACTGAACCACTACCGAGTCCTTGCTGAAGGAAACAGAAGAATAAAATGCCTAATCAAGCTGTTTTCCCAAATGATTATTAACGTCTGAGTGCGTTACTGAAATTGAAAGCATACTTGCTATGAGAAATAACAAAAGGGTTGATGTAGTAATACTGAAACCTTACTTTTTCAGCGCTGTTGTCCCGTTTACAATCTGACCGGACACCTCATTTTCGACGCGGGCGATTCAAGGCTCAGAGCAGTTCAACGATGGGCAGAGTGCCCGTTCTGCCATTGAACATCGCCACACTTTCACGGGTTCCCCGGGCGCCGATGGTTACGCTCGTGCGGCAACGTTGGCGCAGCGGCTCAGTTGCCTGGCGCTCGTCAATTGTTGCCAGGTCATGAGCAGATTGATGACGTTGGCGGGCTGAGCGATTGCGATGGCACGGGTGCTGCGCTGGTTCGGGGTGGCGTAACGCTGCCGCGTGGGAAAGCCGTCCGGGGTGACGTATGCCATCGGATTAACTCCTTGCAATGGTCGGGGGTGGGTTAGATGGCTCTGAACTTATGGGAGACCTTCAAAATGCAGTTACCGGCAGTTTTTGACTGATGATTTCCTGTCAGGCGGATTTTATTCCCGGCGGTTAGATACAAGGCCGTCTGCGTGCGCCACAAGTCACGGCTCATTACCGTTGTTCGGGACGGGGCGCCCCATGTTGTTGTAGATGCTGACGATTTCCTCCATTCGTTCGCGCGCCTGGGCATTGTCCGGTTGATAACGCAGAGCGCGCCGGTAATCGCCGAGCGCGAACTTGTAGAGCGAGGGTTGGCCCGCGTCGCGGTAGAAGTTGGCGCGTTCGAGGTATGCGGCGGCGGCGGAAAGCTTGTCGGCGGCGCTCGCGTTATTGGCTTTGGCCTTTGCGTTGGCCTTCTCGATCTTCGTGTCGAGTTCCGGCGTCTCGATGCTCGGCTTATCGTTCGAGGTAGCTGTCATGCCACCGCCGCCAACCGAGCCGCTGCGATGAGCGGAAGCGAGCGGCGCATCATTGGCCGCACCCGCGCCGGTTGTCGGCCCAGTGCCTGTCGTGGCAGGTCGCGCGGCGTTGATGTTCTGCGTGTTCGAAATCACCACCGCCCCGTCGTTGTTACCGCACGCCACGGACGCCAACACCACTGCGAACGCCACCAAAGAAATCAAGCTTCTCATCCTCTGTTCACTCCTCTTGCTAAAATCGTCACACTTTTTAATATGCGAAGTGTCAGCGCGCCGGATTCGAAGTCCCGCCCGGCGCGCTGGCCCGCCCGCCGGACGCCTCAATTCCCTCGCGCAATTTTCTGATCACCGGGTTGGTGGGGTTGACCTGTTCGAGCCGCGCGAGCGTTGCCTGCGCTTCGCTCATGTCGCCTTTATCAGTCAGCACCGCCGTGATGTTTTGCAGCGTCAACTCGTGGTGCGGGTCGTATTGCAGCGACCGCCGAAACTCCTGGATAGCACGGTCGATGTCGTTCGGCTTGCGGAAGTAGAACGTGAGGCCGAGATCGGTACGAACGTTGACGTCTTCCGGCTTCTTGACGAGTGCCGCCGCATACCATCGCTCCGCGGCCTCGAACCGGCCCAACTCGAAGTTGGCGTTGCCGAGTTGCACCACGACTTCGTAATCGTCGGGGCGCAGTTCGTTGGCGCGCAGCAAATAATCGAGCGCCTCGTCGTAACGATTGATCTGCGCATAACCGCTCGCCGCCCTCATCTGCGCATCAAAGCTGTTCGGCGCTGCCTTCGCCTGCTTCGCGGCATCGTCAACCGCCGTTTGCATGCCTGGCGGCTGCTCCTTAACCGCGTTGACCGGCAACTGCGGATGATTCAGCGGCAGACCGTCGGCACCCGCTCCGGCGGTCATGGCGGGAACACTCGTCGATGGCACGCGTTGGTTGACTGAGTTGGCGAAAATGAAGCCGACGATGAAGCCGAGCAGCACCCCGATGATGGAAAAAAGCACGTTCTCTTTGGTCATAAAATAGTAATGAGTGAGGGGAGACTGTGTGACGAGTAAAAGCGTCAAGCCTTCGACAAGAGCACTCAGTTCCCATCACTCAATCTCTCAGTCTTCTTGGTTTCCTAAGCGTAAGAGTGAAGGCCCGGCAGCAGGTAGCTCACCCCCAAGTACGTGAAAATCACCAGCAGGAACGCCACTATTGCGAAATACGCCGACGCTCTTCCCGTCCATCCACGCGAGATCCGCGTGTGCAGGAACCCGGCGTACGTCAACCATGCCACGAACGCTCCCGTCTCCTTCGAGTCCCACCCCCAGTATCGTCCCCACGACTCATTCGCCCACACCGCGCCCGTCATCAACAATAGTGCGAGGCCGGCGAACGCGACTCCCGCCGTTTTGTACATCAACGAGTCGATCTTATCTAAGCTCGGTAGCGCTGAACGCAGCTTCTCCGTCCGGAAGCTGAAGATGATGACGAACAGCGTCCCCGCGAACGCTGTAATCAGCGCCGCCAGTTCTACTGGATTGGCGTTCGTGCTGAGGCGCAGGATCGCTCCGTTCTGCTGTATCCACCCGTCCGCCATCTGGGACAACTGCGGCCCCGTGAACTGCGCGATCTGTTCCGGCGTCGCCTGCTCCTGCTGCAACATCCAAATGCTGAACCGCTCGTACTGCCGCGCGTCGAGGTACGCCACCACATCTTTGATCGATTTGATCTGCGCGACCAGGGTGACGACCGCCATCGCTTGCGCCACCAGCGACAGCTTCAGCATCCAGTGGCCCCATCGTCGCGCCCCTTCGCTGTTCGATGCGAGGTACTTGCCGAAAGCGATGATCGTGCCGACGAGCAATGCGCCGGCGGCCACCAGCAGCCATCCGACATACGGGATGTCGGCCCGCAGCGCCAGCGCGAACCGCGACTCGCCGAGGAACGTCGATGCCGTGTACGTCCCAAACGTCGACGGCGCGAAGACCGAGAACTTACTGATCGTCGCAAACACCGACAACGCGAAGATGCTCGACCAAATCGCCATCGCTTCGGTCTTCACACCGTCCTTCAACAAATAGACGACCGCCACCGCGAAGCAGACCAGCGCCACGCCGTAACTGAGTGACGCGATGCCGACGTGAATCGGGCGCCAGTACGAATCCAGGACCGGCGGCAGATCGATGAACTCGCCCCCGATGAACCGCGCCAGCAACAGAATCAGCGCCGCTATCGGTAGCGAAATCGCGCCGAGGAAGCGAAAGCTTTTGCGGTGCGCGATCAACAGCGTCGTGATCCCGGCGCCGAACGCGAACGCCAAACTCAGGTCGTAGAGATTCGCGAACGGAATGTAGCGGAAGAACCACGGCATCTGATCGGGGCCGTATCCACTCTTGGTCAGAATCGTCAACTCGCGGTCATGCGCCGCGATCCAACGCACGCCCCAACTCCCCAGGTTGAAGAACACGCCCAACGTCGCCGACCACAACCCGAGCCGCGTCGCCACGTTCGACGGCGCGTACAGGTTCGTCAGGTGAAAGACCGCCGCCGTCAGATAGCAGGCGAGCGCGAGCATCATCAACGCACCGTCGCTGATGAAGTTGGCGCCGCCCGTCTGGATACGCAGCAGCGTCAGCAGCACCGCGCCGCCGACCGCCAGCACCGCCGGCAGGTACGACCAGATACTCGTCTGCTTCAGATTGATCTGCGGCGCGTTAACCGTCGTCGCCGATTGATTCATCACTTCGCTCATAATTACCTTTACCTCATCGTTAACCTTGACCGCATCAATACACTTCTTGCAAAAGTAAAAAAATTCGTTTGTTTAGAGGCGGGCTGCGCCCGCTGTTGCCCGCTACATGTAAC
>JACDEG010000474.1 GCA_013816505.1 Pyrinomonadaceae bacterium
GCTCAGGGAGGCGTAACGGGAAGCAGGCGAGAGGGGCTACTGGCGGAAGCAGATTGATCAAGCGGTGGGTGACATGAAGCGACATTACGTCGATCCTATCAGCGTGTCGGCGGCCTTCGCGCATCTCGGCGAAAAGGAGCAGGCGCTGGCATGGTTGCAAAAGGCTTTCGATGCGCGGGCCGAGGGGCTGGTATATATAAAAATCGATCCCGCTTTCGACGACCTGCGTTCCGACACGCGCTTCCAAGATTTGCTACGCCGCGTCGGACTTCCGCAGTAACTGGCTACTTAACCCAAAGAATAAAGCGGTACAAGGTTTTGCGGGTCGGCTCCGGGATAGTCTTTCGGATCCGGCTGACGTTCAGCGAGGGTCACGTACCCGGTAGCTTTCACGAATTCCTCAAACTGCGCGTTGGTGACCGGAGTTTTGTTCATTCAGTACCAGTCAACCGTGACTAGGTGGACAGGCTCGGCATCAGGCATCTCGCAATCAGCGCAACCCATCCGGAAAGTGCCTCCCGGAACCCAGCCTATCCCTTCAGGCGCAGGTCCGGGCGGTGGTGTGGTGTTGATGCTGACTGACTCCCTAACTGCGGCATCCGGTCGCTGGCCGCTGTCAGGTGTATGATGGCCGGAATGAAGAGCTGAGTGAGAATCAAGAGGCCGTTTTATTGACAAACTCTCGCGGCCTTTGAGAGCGTAAATGGCTCCGGCCAGCGCGGCGGCGAGAATGGCAACAACGCCAACCCGGAGCCACAGTGATGACCGTGTTTGGGGCTCAGCAGTTTTTTCAATCTTCGGCTTTTTCTTCAGATTGCCAAAGGAGACTATGTGCCTTAATGGTCTCTGAAAAAATAATCTAGGGATGCCTGGTGCAACCGAGCACGTCCCACTGCTGCCCATCGGTTGGGATGAAGATGATATTAACCTTCGATGTTATAGCATTCAAGAAAGGGTAGTGGTTTAAGCGGGGAAGTATCGTACACTCTCCCCAATGGTTACAAAACCACTCCGCGCTGTCGCCATGGCGACAGCGTGAATATTTCCCGCTACGGGCTGACCCCAATGGCAAGCAACGATATCTCTGCCTCGATGGTGAACGCTATAGTCGCGACAATCCGCAACCGAACGGCTATACTGAGAGCGAGAGCGAATCGCCGTGGTCACTGCTACGGCGACTTCTGGGAAGCGTACAGCTTAGTGATCCCTCCCGAGCAGCACACGGTAGCGGGAAACGAGACCGGATTGGCTACTCATGTCGAGCGGTGGAACCTAACGTTACGTCAAAGGCTCGGATGCTTCGTCAGAAAATCATTATCGTTCTCTAAGGCGGCCAGAGCATGTGATATCTGGAGAGCTAATCAACCGAGCTACCGCCGTCGTCAGGATTCCTGATGATCTTTGGAGAAGCCATCTACGCCAAAACCCATTGGCAAGCAAAGGGCGCGAGGTGCTGGATGCGCCACGCGAGAGGTGATGAGTGGCACAGGGCGTGCTGGCTAGTCGATTGACGGTTGCTGTCGTTACACAATACGTCTCCCCTTGAGATATGTATGGACTCTCTCAAGTGATCACACCTCTGAATGTAATTCATGGCCGGCACTTAAATGCCTAGCACAACTCTTCACGCTCGTTGTCCCGATAGCTGCCACCTCGGTATTTCGCCGTAGCACTTCGGGGCACACTGCCCGTAACACCGCGAGTAGAATTCTGTCGCCCCAAGTTTGGTTCGCTCGTACTTCACTGAAAATCCGTTGCGTATCGGCCGGTCAGATTAATTGCGGGTAGTTGAAACACTGCCTGTCGAGAACTCAAGACTGGCTTGTTTCGCAGCCTTTGGAACTAGAAAAATCACCCCGTTGTCTGTTTCTCGGTAGAGGGTTGGCCTCTGAAGAAGTGCCTATGAGCAATAATAGGTTGAAGACAGCGATTGTCATGATGCTGGCGACAGGCTGGCTCTTGGCGGCATTACTCTATAGCGAGGATGCATTCGCGCTCGACCACCAGAAGCCCAGCACCCAGTATACTCAGGAAGTGTGGCGGACTAAGGAGGGGCTGCCGCAGAACTTTGTGGTGACTATCACGCAGACCCGCGATGGCTATCTCTGGATCGGCACTCAGGACGGGCTGACCCGTTTTGATGGCGTGCAGTTTACGGTCTTCGATAAGAAGAATGCGTATTCCGCTGTTTGTGATCAGTGATTCCGCGCTGAAGGTGATCGCCCTTTTATCAAGCGTGCGCTGGTGGTTGATGTTTACGCTCCGTGATCACGTTCCGTCAAGACAGGCGTTTTCTCGGGCGTCTTTTTGCGTAGCGATTCGCCTTTGAGTTCGATGCGGTGTGCGCCGGAAAGCAAGCGGTCGAGCAACGCATCGGCGATGGTCGGATTGTTGAGATAGTCATACCAACTGCTGATTGGCAACTGGCTGGTGATGAGCGTCGAGCGTATCGCGTGACGGTCTTCGATGACTTCAAGCAAGTCATGCGTTTCGTTCATCGCCAGCGGACGGATGCCAAAGTCATCGAGGATGAGCAACTCGGTTTTCGCTAACTGGAGCAACCGCTTGCCATAGGAGCCGTCGCCGCGTGCGATGCGTAAAGATTCTAGTAAGCGCGGCATCCGTTCGTACTTGACCGAGAGTCCTTGCCGACATGCGACCTGACCAAAGGCACACGCGAGCCAAGATTTCCCGTTGCCGGTCGCGCCGGTGATGTGAAGATTGGCGTGTGCTCTGATCCAGTCGCAGGTCACAAGTCCGGCAACTTGCGAACGATCTAAAGCGCGCTGATGTTTGTAATCGATATCTTCGACACACGCCGGTTGCTTAAGGTGTGCGAGTTGGAGTAAGCGAGTGAGTCGTTTGTTTTCGCGATGCGTCGCTTCGGCATCAACAAGTAGCGCGAAGCGTTCGCTGAACGCGAGTTCATGGGTGCTGGGCTGTTCGAGGTGTTGGCGGAAGGCATCAGCCATCCCTGAAAGCTTCATCGCGTGCAAGCGATCAAGCGTGTGGTTCGTTAGCATTGCGAAAGTTCTCCTTATTCGACATCGCAGTTGGTTAGCGGTAGTAGGCAGCACCACGGAGGTTCTCGTGAACCAGCGGCGTCTCTGCCTGATCAATCTCCGGTGCGGGTTGACGGTCGAGTCCCTGCTTAAGTATCGAGACGACCGACGGGCGCGAAGGCGACCCCAGAAGCAGAGCGCGAGTGCAGGCGGCTTCAAGGCGCGCTGAACCGTATCGCTTGGCAAGTGACAACAGCCCCAAGCAACTGCGATAACCCATCTCTGGGTGCGGGCGGTTGGTGAGCAGGTGCCGCACCAGGTCACGAGTTGCTGGCCCAACGCTGACTGCCCAGTTGAGGAAGCGTCCTGGTGTCCATTCCAGATGGGCGCGATGCGAAGCCGGCATGTGCGCCGACGCGGTGGTGTGGCTGCCGTGCTTGGGTGAGCGAATATGCGAGGCGACACGCTTTGCGGCGTGGAAGACTTCGATGGTTGTCGCAGTTAAGCGAACCTCGACTTCGCGGCGTACCAGCGCGGATGGCACTGAGTAAAAGTGGTGATCAACTTCGATGTGGTAGTCGATGCCAACACGCGCGCGCTTCCATTCGGCATACTCGTAAGGTATCAGCGGCAACGCATGCATCGCCGGACGGTCAAGCAGATCGAACTGCGAGTGGCGCGAGCCGGGCAGTTTCTTAAACGGGCGCGTGTTGAGATCTTCGAGCAGCAGTCGGATGGCACGGTTGAGGTCTGAGAGCGTAAAGAACGTCACATGGCGGAGGCGTGCGATGATCCAACGTTCGACGACTTGCACGCCAACTTCAACCTTTGCTTTGTCGCGCGGCTTGTAGGGACGAGCGGGCAACGCCGCTGTTTCGTAATGAGCGAGCATCTCGGCGTATGTGGTGTTGAGTGCCGGGTCATAGGGACAAGCGCGTGCGACTCCGCTCTTGAGGTTGTCAGGGATGACGAGTTGCGGAACGGCACCAAGGAAAGCGAAGGCACGCACATGAGAGCCGATCCAGTCAGCCAGAGATTGGGTCCAGGTCGCTTCGGCGAACGTGTAGTTTGAGGCTCCCATCACGGCGACAAAGATTTGCGCGGTGCGAACCTCGCCAGTCGCGGCGTTGACGATTTCGACAGTCGGTCCGCAGTAATCGACAAAGAGTTTTTCACCAGCGCGATGAACTTGGCGCATTACGCTTGAGTGTTGCAATCGCCAGCGACGATAGAGTTCGCAAAACTGCGAATAACCGTAAGCGGCGCGCTCATGCGACGCGGCATACTCTTGCCACAGCAGCAGGCGCGTCACACCTTTACGCATGAGCTCTTGATGAACGAGCGCGAAGTCGGGCGACGCCAGCGGTAGTGTGGCGCGGCTCTCAGAAAGCGACACGGAGGGAGTGCCCGTGAGCAGAAGATGTAAGCGGTCATCGTCAATATCGTCGGACAACGGGTAGCGAAGACCGGCGGCTTCGGCAAGTTGGACGTACTTGCTGATAACTCCGGACGAAAGGTTCAGACTGCAGGCAATTTGCCGGTGTGACAGCCCGGCAGCGTACTTGAGACGTAAGAGTTCTTTGAGTTGGCGCATCGGAATCCTTGGTGCTGGCATTGGCTTCGGTTGTCCTCCATCGTGGTTGAGATGGAGTGAAGCGTCTGACAGTCCGGTCTAGGAGTCCAGCGCAATAACTTGATAGGAAGGGCAAAAAGGAAGGGCAAAAAGAACAGAGGTGAAGGTGATCGCGGAATCCGCTATCGTGATCGCGGATTCCGTTCTCAGCGAAATCCGGTCACGTTCGTGGCGGAATCAGTGGTCATCATCCTCCGGAATTTGTGATCACGATCAGTGCGGAATCTGCGGTCACGTTGCTCCGGAATATGCAAAGAATACGAAAGAAATCAGGAACAGTTATATTCTGGCACTTTTCGAGGATCGCGAAGGCAACCTTTGGATCGGCACAAAAGG